>NZ_JPQB01000013.1:0-219568 GCF_000740665.1 Vibrio sp. B183
AGCTCTTTGCCTAAATTTCCTTTCAGAATCTTTAGTCGATATTTAGGTGTCCAAACAATATGATATTGGCACCGATGATAAACGTGTGAAGCGGATTCATATCTGCTCATGTTCGTTATTTCCTTCATTTGTTGGTTGCAAACGAGGACATCTTGAACATGAGCGTTCTTCGGGCAAAGCCCAAAAGAACGATCACCACCTTCTAAAGAAGGTGGTTTAGGGCTAGAAAATAAAAACAGCTCCATGATGGAGCTGTTTTTTTATGTGTATATGGTAACGAGCATGACTGTTCTCACTATTTGTCACAAATATTAGCCAATATCTGCTTCTTTGTTGAACTTAATCACACTTTTAGGTAGCATTCGCCGACTCGATCTGAATCATTCGCTTGGTTTTCAGTGCTCTTTTACATCGCATTTTGCTCACATGAAAACTAAGCCAGAACCTATACTTAAATCTGTCGTTCTCTGGTATTCAGAATAACCGTAAACATTTAGCATAACTGAGCAAGCATGTTTGAATTCCCTCAATTTTCGAAACACTCTGTAAAAAATGACGTGTTATCAGGCCTGACCGTTGCACTTGCATTGGTTCCTGAAGCCGTTGCCTTTGCCTTCGTGGCTGGTGTCGACCCTATGGTTGGCCTGTATGCAGCATTTATTGTCGGCCTAATTACTTCCATTTTTGGTGGCCGCCCAGGTATGATCTCTGGTGCAACAGGTGCAATGGCAGTCGTAATGGTGTCGCTAGTCGCATCACACGGTGTCCAGTACCTTTTTGCTGCCATCTTACTTGCCGGTATCCTTCAGGTAGCTGCTGGTCTATTTAAGTTAGGTAAGTTCATCCGCATAGTGCCGCATCCAGTTATGATTGGCTTCGTTAACGGTCTAGCGATTGTGATTTTCCTAGCTCAGCTTGGTCAGTTCAAAGCGCCAGACATTAACGGCATGCTAACTTGGTTACCTCAAGATCAAATGATGCTGATGCTGGGTTTAGTAGCGCTAACCATGGCTATTATTCACTTCCTGCCAAAATTCACTACCGCCGTACCATCATCCTTGGTAGCGATCGTCACAGTGACAGCTTTGGTAGTAGGCTTAGATCTGGAAACACGTACAGTTGTCGATTTCCTACGTACAATGTCTGGTGATGATGCAGCAACACTGGCAGGCTCACTACCAACGTTCTCTGTCCCAGCAGTACCGTTAACACTGGAAACACTACAAATCATCCTCCCGTACGCTATCATTCTTGCGGCGATTGGTCTGATTGAATCTCTGCTAACACTGACTGTTCTGGACGAAATGACAAACACTCGTGGTCAGTCTAACCGTGAATGTATCGGTCAGGGCATGGCAAACATGACGTGTTCAGTGTTTGGCGCTATGGGTGGCTGTGCGATGATTGGTCAGTCGATGATCAACGTTAACTCAGGTGGTCGTGGTCGTTTGTCAGGCATTGTTGCTGCTTCTGCACTGCTGATATTTATCCTGTTCGCTTCTTCACTTATCGAAATGATCCCACTAGCCGCACTAGTCGGTGTGATGTTCATGGTGGTTATCGGTACTTTTGAGTGGGCAACATTCAAACTGGCTCGTCGCGTACCAAAACAAGACTTCTTTGTAATTGTACTCGTAACGGTCGTAACGGTAATGACCGACCTTGCTATTGCCGTCTTCGTTGGTGTTATTGCCTCTGCTCTGATGTTTGCTTGGCAACACGCTAAACACATCTATGCCGATACAAGTATCAACGCAGAAGGTTCTAAAGAGTACAAAATTCACGGCCCGGTATTCTTTGGTTCTGTAGCGAACTTCCTTGAGATTTTCGATGCTCATGAAGACCCAAGCGATGTTATCGTCGATTTCGCTGATTCACGTGTAACCGACCACTCAGCTATCGAAGCTATCGAAACACTGGCTGAGCGCTACTCTGCTCAGGGTAAAACGCTTCACCTACGCCACTTAAGCCCAGATTGTCGTAAGCTTCTAGACAAAGCAGGCAGCTTGGTAGAGATTAACGTCAAAGAAGACCCAAGCTACAAAGTCGCAACCGACGTACTAGCGGGTTAAGCAGACGAAAAAAGGGCTTCCATTTGGAAGCCCTTTTTATTTATCGCTAATACTTACAACAACTTATTGAGTTTTTCACCCATCAGTTCCAAACGCCAGCTTTGCATCACATCCGGTAATATTGATGGATCACGATCTTTTTTCCATACCCAGCTAATCAACTGATTCAATTGTTTCTTGGACGCCAAAAACTCCGTCGCCAACCCAGAAGCCTGAGAGGCTTTTTTCACTTCATCCTTAAGGGTTTTAAACTTCTGCTTGTAGCCTGGCATATCCATCAAACGCTCAATTTTAGCCGGATACTCATCTACAGGCGTCATTTTGGCTGATTTAACAATCGAGATGATACGTGCGCTGTGGCGTTGCACAGAACGAATATCTAATCCTTCCTGCTCCATTCTTTGTTTGTTCTGTAAGCCTAAACGAGCAATAGTAAGTAGATCATGTTCTTTAAAGACGAAATTCAGTGCTAGGTCACGGCGAATCGCCTCTTTGAAGCGCCAAGTGGCAAGCGGCTTTAATAAAGCTAACTCACTCGGTTTCAGTTGCCAAGCGCCCTTAACATCTAGGTAGGCTTTTTCAGGATCAAGTGACTTGATACGCTTGGTAGCCAGTAAATCACTTTCCTGCTGAGCCGCTTCCCACCAGCCAGCCTGAGTAATTTCTTCAAGCAGCTTTTCATACAATGGCAATAGATAGTGGACATCTGCGGCCGCGTAGTCGAGCTGTTTATCCGTTAGCGGTCTAGCAAGCCAGTCTGTACGAGATTCACTTTTATCCAGTTCTACGCCAAGATAAGACTCAACCAAAGAAGCAAAGCCCGTTGACAATCCGTGGCCCAAGAATGCCGCCATCAGTTGGGTATCCACCATCGGGTAAGGCAGACAACCAAAGCTGTTGTTAAACACTTCTAAGTCTTCACCGCACGCGTGTAAAACCTTTAATACTGATGTGTCCTTGAGAAGGTGGACAAACGCCGTCATATCATCAATAACTGTTGGATCAATCAGAGAAAGTGTTTCACCATCAAATAACTGAATAAGACCAAGCTGAGGGTAGTAGGTTCGTGTTCGGACAAACTCGGTATCAAGCATGACGACATCTGCATTTCTAGCTTGTTCACACACTTTTTCTAGCTGGTCTGGGCGGGTAATGATTTGATAATTCACAAAGCTCTCACTGTGACTGATGGGGTCTGCAAATAAAAATGCCGACTGGTATTAGTCGGCATTTTAACACTAAACACTTGGTTCTGCTTATTTTTAACTTTATCTAGCCTTTGCTAAGTTTGCATCATTCTCTTCACGCAGAACACGGCGTAGTATCTTACCGACATTGGTTTTCGGTAATTCATCTTTGAATTCAACTAGCTTAGGCACTTTATAGCCCGTTAGGTGTTGGCGACAGTGAGCAATGAGCTCGTCTTTCGTCAGGCTTGGGTCTCGCTTAACCACATAGATTTTCACGAGCTCACCCGACACTTCATGCGGCTGACCAATGGCTGCAACTTCCAGAACTTTACCGTGCAGTGCCACCACATCTTCAATCTCATTTGGGTACACATTAAAGCCGGAAACCAGAATCATGTCTTTCTTGCGATCCACAATGTGAATCAACCCATCATCATCAAACTTAACGATATCGCCCGTAGACAGCCATCCTTCACCATTGATGACTTCTTTACTGGCTTCTGGTCGTTGCCAGTAACCTTGCATCACTTGAGGGCCACGAACCTGCAGTTCTCCAACTTCAGTATTCGGTACTGGATTCCCTTCATCATCAACAATACGAACTTCAGTGGAAGGGACAGGCAAACCAATCGCGCCTGTGTATTCGGTAAGGTCGTATGGGTTAACCGTTACCAAAGGAGAACACTCGGTTAGACCGTAACCTTCTAATAAGTGTACACCTGTTGTCTTCTTCCATTGTTCAGCAACGGCACGTTGAACGGCCATACCGCCACCTACCGCTAACTTCAGATTGCTGAAGTCCAGCTCGTGGAAATCTTCATTATTGACCAAAGCATTGAACAGCGTGTTTACGCCGGTAATTGCAGTGAACGGACACTTTTGTAGCTCTTTGACAAAACCTGGGATATCTCTCGGGTTAGTGATCAACAGGTTACGTCCCCCCAGTTCAAGGAACAATAAGCAGTTCACCGTCAAAGCAAATACGTGGTAAAGAGGCAACGCGGTCACAACCACTTCTCGGCCTTCTTTTAGTACCGGCCCGTACATTCCTTTGGCCTGCAAAATGTTTGCAATCATATTGCTATGAGTCAGGATAGCCCCTTTCGCAACCCCTGTCGTACCGCCAGTATACTGAAGGAAAGCAATATCATCGTCAGACATAAAAGGCTTAACGTATTGCAAGCGTCGACCTTTATGCAGCGCCTTACGCATTGAAATCGCCCCTGGTAGGTCGTACTTAGGCACCATTCCTTTCACGTACTTAACCACGAAGTCGACCAATGTGCCTTTTGCGCGCGGAAGCATCTGACCTAAGCTGGTCAGTACAACATGCTTAACAGGAGTATTGTCTACGATTTGCTCTAATGTGTTAGCAAAGTTAGATACGATCACAATCGCTTTCGCACCAGAGTCATTTAGCTGATGTTCAAGCTCACGTGGCGTGTATAGAGGATTCACATTAACAGCGATCAGCCCTGCTCTCAGCACACCAAACAGTGCAACTGGGTATTGTAGAAGGTTTGGCATCATCAAAGCGACGCGATCACCCTTTTCCAGCTTAAGTTCGTTCTGTAGGTAAGCAGCGAAAGCGCGGCTACGCTCTTCAAGCTTACGAAATGTCATTACCGAGCCCATGTTCATAAAGGCAGGCTGATCAGCATATTTTTGTACTGACTGCTCAAACATTTCCACCAATGACGGATATTGATCAGGGTTGATATGCTCAGGCACATCACTTGGATAGCGTGATAACCAAGGTTTATCCACGGTAATACTCCTCGAATTAAGCTGACTGTTGTCGACGAAACGCCGTGTTTTTACTGACGACTATTACAACACAGGCAAAGGGGTTGAGCACGAAAGACTCAAACACTTGTTTAAATTTTGTTAACTAAGCCAAAAATTAGGTTAGATACTCTAGAAGGGACTTGTAGATGGCAGTGATGTCCACCCTCAACCGTAAAAATTTCGGCCGGATTAGGAGTGTTATCCTGTGTTTTCTGCAAGTGGGAGAAACCTTGTTCGCCTAGCACAACAATCTGCGGACAGGTGATCTGTCGGCTGATTGATTGTGCATGCTCAAATGACATGCGATACAAAGACTGGCTTTGTAATTTCTCATCATGACGCCATATCCAACCATCATTGGTCTTTAGCAATCCTCGCTGGACGATGGGTCTGATAAGGTCAGAAGCAATTTGATTAACCTTAGCCCTGACATCAACAGCAGTGGCATCAGACTCAAATGCTCTAGTTGGTTTGCTACGAATTCTATGACGACTCAAAACGCCTTCTCTCAAACGAGAAACCGTTTCGCTCTCTTCTTCCGCCAAAGGCCCGTGCCCTTCTATCTGAACCAATCCACTGATCTGTTCAGGAAAGGCGGCACTATAGCAACTTGCAATCAAAGCACCAAGAGAATGACCAACCAACACCAGTCTGTTTGGCGATAAGTTAGCCAAAAACTGATAAACATCGTCAATATAGTCATGAAATGGGTAGAAATTACTGCCTGACTTATGACTAGAATAACCATGACCGGGCAGGTCAATAGCGCACAAGTGCAGTGAAGGGGCGGATTGATGCAGCTCTTGCATCAAGGATTCAAAGCTGGCGGCATTGTCCAACCAGCCATGAAGGAAAACGATAGAGCAGTCTGCTGTCTGGCTATAACCGTATTCGATTGCGGCTAGGTGACCATCGGCTAAGGGGTAACGTGTGTCTCTACAGGTCATTTGACTTCTTGAATCACCTTGCCCTGCCTGGTACCTCGGGTGAGGTCACGACAATACAAACTGCGGCAAGGGTACATTGATGGCCCAAAGTCATCGTGCACAATCACACGCTCTTCAATTCGCCAAAGATGATAACTCTTGATCTTCATGACTGGAAAATCATAGCTATATTCACCCACTTTGGCAGCTTCAGTGCCACTGCTATCACCGAGCAAGGTAATCAATCGCCCTTCTGACAGCGTTACTGGGTCGGCGAAACCGGTGATGTAGCCTACGAATCGGCCTTGAGGTTCTTGGTCAATATCAGGCTTACCATTGGAACTGATGGGTAAATTAACGACTTCCACTCGCGTCTTGTCTTTCAGGTTAGTCACACTGGCAATCACACCACCCAATCGCAACTCTTGCTTTTTGGCTGCTGAAGCTTGCCAGCCGGAGTAATCCGTTTGTAGGTCTGGGTTATCTGACGCGAGGTTTTCTGGAAGAGTACTGCACGCGGTAAGTGCAACAAGCACACTGGCCATAGAAACAAGTTTAAAAACACGTGGCATCATAAGGACTTACCAAAAAGGGTTATATATAAATATCGACACCTAACAGCTGCGATAGTTCATCACGCTTAGACTGATTCATCACATTCATATACTCTTCCATCGCTTTGCGGCCCTGCCCTTCAGGCAAGTCGTATTGCACTTGAGCTTTATGAATGTCTGACTCATTTACGTGACGGATAGAATGCGCCACCGCGTTGGCGACTTTGGATGGCTGGCCAACGGATGACTTCTCCTGAGATTTTTTTACCTCATTCTTTTTTCCGGTTTTATTGGCCTTATTCGGTCCCGGAACCGAAGGAGGCAATCCATTAATCGAAACCATACTATCCGTCTAATTACACCTTATTCTCTGCCTGGCAACTTCTTCCATGCTACGGTATCACGCAGATACACAGGGCTGGCATCCTCCACCGTCACGGTGTTGCCCTGCTCCAATTCGAATTTCGCCAGTGCGACGATATCTTCCGCATCAGGGAAAAGAACCTCTCCCGCCGCGACTTCAAATTTCAGCCCAGCTAGCGCTTCCTGATACGCTTCCCAACCCGTTCCTGCAGTCAACCAGCGTTGTTCATCACTTTGGCTATTTTCAGCCAAAACCGCAGGAGGAATAACACATTCGGCATCAGTAGCCATCCAAGTGCCATCTTCTTGACGCGAAAAACGACCCCAGTAGACTTCGCTCATTCGCGCGTCAATCGCACACGCCACGTGGCTTACACCGTGTTTACGGTAACTACCTTGAGCCATTGCTTGCAATGTTGAAACACCAATCATAGGCAGGTCAGCACCAAACGCTAAACCCTGTGCAATACCAATGCCAATGCGGACACCTGTAAAGCTACCCGGTCCACGACCAAACGCGAGCGCGTCGAGTTCAGCCAGAGTGATCCCCGCTTCTTTCAGCACTTCATCTACCATAGGGAGAATTTTTTTGGTGTGGTCTCGCGGTGCTACTTCACTGCGAACATAGATCTGATCATTAACTAGCAATGCAACAGAGCAGTTCTCTGTTGCCGTGTCTAAGGCAAGAATTTTTGCGCTCATTGAATTCTCTGATTATTCGGTTGTTTCTGAAATTTGTTTAAGGAAATCCTGCACTAACTCTAAATCCCGAGTTCGGGGAATTGGAGGTAAGCTGGCAAGGAATACGCCGCCATATTCGCGCGTTACTAATCGATTATCACAAATGATCAGCGCACCTTTGTCCTTCTTATCTCGGATTAAGCGACCAACCCCCTGCTTGAGGGTAATCACAGCATCCGGTATCTGGACCTGAGAAAATGGATCCCCGCCTTTAAGCTGGCAATCTTCTATCCGCGCCTTAAGCAACGGATCATCAGGTGCAGTGAAAGGTAATTTGTCGATAATAACACAGCTCAGGGTGTCACCTCTAACATCAATCCCTTCCCAAAATGCTCCGGTCGCCACCAGCAAAGCATTACCCAGCTCCATAAACTCTGCCAGTGTTTTTTGTTTACTGGTTTCCCCTTGCAGCAGCACCGGAATACTCAAGCACTCACGGAACCTTTCACCAAGCTCTCGCATCATGCTATGAGAGGTACAAAGGAAAAAACAGCGACCCTGATTTTGTTCAATCAAAGGGCTGAGCATGCGAACAAGCTTATCCGCCATCCCCGGACTATTCGGCTCAGGAAGATAACGCGGAACGCATAGCATTGCCTGACTTTGATAATCAAATGGGCTTGGCAAAGACATTTCCGTCTGAGGTTTTAGACCCAGCCGAGAAGTAAAGTGTCCGAAATCCCCTTTTACCCCCAGAGTTGCAGAAGTAAATATCCACGCCCCTTGCTTTAGCTCGATCTGTTCTTGAAACTTATCTGATACCGAAAGCGGGGTGATATGAAGACTAAAATGACGCGGGGTCGTATCGTACCAATAGGAGTATCCCGTGATAGAAACTTCGCAAATCCGTTCAAGCCTTGCTTGAATCGTGCTGGCACGCTCATACGCCGTATCCAACAGTTGGCTTCGGCCCAGCGCTAATTTGAGCACTTCGAGACAAAAATCCAGCGACTCACGTAATCTTTCTAATTCTCTGGCAATTGAGGGAGACTGAATCGCTTCACGCCAGTTGCCTCGGAAACCTGGTTCGCCGAGAGCAATTCTTAAATCCATCGCACTTTGCAGCAATTTCTCACTGATCTTCTGCAATTGGCGCATGTCTTTAGCTTCGGTGCGATAGCCAATTTCAATATCTTTGGAAAGCTCCTGTATCTGACGACTGGACAGAGACTGACCAAAATACTGGCTGGCAATATCAGGTAGCTGGTGAGCTTCGTCGAAGATAAACACTTCCGCTTCTGGTATCAGTTCCCCAAACCCCGTTTCTTTTATCGCTAAATCTGCCAAAAACAGGTGATGATTGACGACCACAACATCCGCATCCATCGCTTTTTTGCGAGCCTTAAGAACAAAGCAATCTTGATAACTTGGGCACTCTTTACCTAAGCAATTGTCGTTGGTTGAAGTGATCGTTGGGATCACTGGGCTGTCTTCAGCGATTTCGTCACAGTCGCCTAAATCCCCACTTTTGGTCTCGCTCGCCCATGAGCGCACTTTAACCAACTGGCTAAGCAGTGTTGGATCCGCATGATGTCCATGACTCTCTACCATTTGGCGGCTAAGGCGATCTAAACACAAATAGTTTGCTCGGCCTTTAAGTAACGCCACTTGCCCGTAAAAGCCCAAGGCATCGGTCATTAAAGGTAAATCACGATGGAACAACTGTTCCTGCAGGTTTTTCGAGCCCGTGCTGATGATGGTTTTTTTGCCACTCAGTAAAGCTGGAACCAAATAAGCGAAGGTTTTCCCCGTTCCGGTTCCTGCTTCAATGACCACTTGCTGGTCGCTTTTTATCGCTTTAACCACAGATTCAGCCATATCTAGCTGAGCCTGTCGTGGTTGGAACCCAGGAATCGCTTTACCTAGAGCACCATCTGCTGAGAACGTTTTAGAGATCATCAAAGGCTGTAATTTGAGTTGAACAAGATTAGGAACGAGGGATTATGGCAGGTTTAAAGACCTGGCGCGAATGCAAATCTGATCCGCGCCGATAGGTCACTTTATTTATGAGTAAATTGTGTTAACGACGGTTGAGATAACGCGATAGCCAAGCGGGACCAGCAAACTCATTCTGACTATCCATCATGGCTCGAGCTGCTTCACTGGGCGACGCTTTGTTTTCCCACATTTCATTGAGAAGCTCTTCATTGATTTCGTGGTCACCTAGTAGCGCACTGACTCTTTCGGAATACAACTTACGTGCTAGTAGATCTTTATCCATACGTACCACCTGTCGGGCTAAAATCTGACAATTTTTAAACAAATTCGCCGAGCTAATCGGTTAACTCGGATTAATTGTTGAAACCATCTTGATATTAGTTTAATTGTAGCTTCCATATTGTGGGGCGCTTCACCGTTCAACGCCCGGCAAAAATTTCAGAATACGAAAAAAATAATTCACGGAAGTTTTAACCCAATGGAAAAGAAAACACTGCTCACTCATTGTACAGATGCACCTGGCTTGATTTCTAAGATCACCAATATCTGTTACAAGCACCAACTCAACATCATCCACAATAATGAATTTGTCGATAATACTAGCGGCCATTTCTTCATGCGTACTGAGCTGGAAGGTTACTTCAATGATCAAACCTTCCTTGCCGATCTCGACCAGGCTCTGCCTCAAGGCGCTAAACGAAAGTTGATTGGCCCAAACCGTAAACGCATTGTCATTCTCGTCACCAAAGAAGCGCACTGTATTGGTGATATCCTAATGAAAAACTACGACGGCAGTCTGGATGTCGATATTGCGGCAGTGGTGGGCAACTACGATACGCTACAGAGCCTGACTGAAAAGTTTGATATTCCATATCATCATGTGTCTCACGAAGGGCTAAACCGTGAAGAACATGAACAGAAGATGCTTGAAGTCATCGATCAGTACAATGCGGACTATCTGGTTCTGGCTAAATACATGCGCGTACTAACACCATCATTCGTCGAAAAGTATCACCATAAGATCATTAATATCCACCATAGCTTCCTGCCCGCTTTCATTGGCGCGAAGCCTTACCAGCAAGCTTACGAGCGAGGCGTTAAGATCATTGGTGCAACAGCGCACTTCGTCACTAATGACCTCGACGAAGGGCCAATCATTAAGCAAGACGTGATTCCGGTCGATCATAACTTTAGCGCGAAAGATATGGCACAAGCAGGACGAGATGTTGAGAAGAATGTACTCAGCAAAGCACTCAATAAGGTGATAAACGACCACGTATTTGTCTATGGCAACAAGACTGTGATTCTTTAATCTTGTATCTAAATGCAAAAAGACCTCCCATTGGAGGTCTTTTTAATTTCAGGACTTTATTCGAACCTACTTAAAGCTTCGCAGCCAGTTCAACACCTTGTCTGATAGCACGAACAGCATCCAACTCACCGGCATGATCGGCGCCTCCTATGATATGAAGCTTGTCACCAAACTGCTGCCACTGGTCCTCAAAAGGTCTCACCGACTCCTGACCCGCACAGATGATTACTTTATCCACTTCAAGTAACTCAGATTTGCCATCATGGCTGATGTGCAGACCAGTATCATCAATCTTGTCGTAGCTAACACCACCCACCAGATTCACGCCACGCTTCTCAAGTGTACGTTTATGAATCCAACCCGTGGTTTTACCCGGCCCTTTACCGACTTTGCCCTTGCGGCGCTGCAGAACCCAAACATCTTTTTCGCTTAGGGATTCAGGATAAGGGTACAAACCGCCCGGATGCGCGATCTCTTTATCAATTCCCCACTCATGCAGCCAATCGTCTAAATTGTGACCAGCTGGCTCTGTCAGCATGGTTGCGACATCCACACCGATGCCACCCGCACCAACAATCGCAACTTTCTCACCAACGTAAGTTTTCTCTTTAATTAGCGTCTGATAATCAATCACTTTATCTGGGTTGTCGATCCCGTCAATCTTGACTTTACGCGGCTCCACGCCCGATGCCATGACTACTTCATCATACTCGGCCAATAGGTCAAAGTTGGCATCCGTTTCAAGATGTAGCTTCACGCCTGTTTCATCAATCTGATTGGCAAAATAACGAATGGTCTCGCGGAATTCCTCTTTACCCGGAATCTGCATGGCTAAGCGGAACTGCCCACCGATTCGGTCATTGCGCTCAAACAGATCAACATGGTGGCCTCGTTTCGCCAGAGTCGTCGCACATGAAAGGCCAGCTGGACCAGCTCCAACTACAGCGATATTCTTCGGCTTATCGGTAGGTGTAATTTTCAGTTCATCTTCACGACAGGCAAGCGGGTTGACCAGACAGCTCGCCCGTTTGCCTTTAAAGACATTATCCAGACACGCTTGGTTACAACCGATACAAGTATTAATCAAATGCGACTGTTTATTTTCAGCCTTAATGACAAAATGCGGATCGGCAAGGAAAGGTCTCGCCATGGACACCATGTCAGCGTGACCGCCCGAGAGAATACGCTCAGCTTCTTCTGGCGTATTGATACGGTTACAGGTGACAATCGGCACATTGACATGTGGGCGCACTTTTTCCGTCACCCAAGTAAAGGCTCCTCGCGGCACTTGAGTTGCGATAGTCGGGACTCTTGCTTCATGCCAGCCGATACCGGTATTAATAATGGTCACCCCAGCTTTCTCAAGCTCTTTTGCCAGAGTAATCACTTCATCAAACGTGCTGCCTTCCTCAACCAAGTCCAGCATAGAAAGGCGGAAGATGATGATAAACTCTTCACCCACTTCCTTACGAATTGCACGCACAACCTCTAATGGCATACGCATGCGGTTTTCGTAGCAACCGCCCCACTCGTCATAACGCATGTTGGTTCGTTTACAGATGAACTGGTTGATCAAATAACCTTCTGACCCCATCACCTCGACACCATCGTAGCCTGCTGATTGTGCCAGCTTGGCGCTGTTAGCAAATGCATCAATGGTTTTGTGGATCTGTCGAGTACTCATCTCACTTGGAGAGAAGCGAGCAATTGGTGCCTTTATGGCAGAAGAACTTTGCGAAAATGGGTGCATGGCGTAACGCCCTGCATGAAGAAGTTGTAAAGCGATTTTCCCGCCATGTTCGTGAACAGCTTCCGTCACGACTTTGTGCGCTTTGGCATGCTTGGATTTACTGAATTCCGCGCTAAATGGGTGCAAACGACCACGTAGGTTAGGCGAGAAACCACCGGTAACAATCAAACCAACACCACCTTTCGCGCGTTCAGCGTAAAAAGCAGCCAGTTTTCCGAGACCTTCTTTGTGTTCCTCCAGACCAGTGTGCATTGAGCCCATCAAGACTCGGTTTCTAATCTGAGTAAATCCTAGATCCAACGGCTTTAACAAGTTTGGGTACATGGCAGACATCACTTTGTTATTTTATTCTGGTCTGACCACAATACGGCGAGTTGTAATAAAAATCAAACAAGCGTTTACATTTTTGTAACACCGATCAATCTTGCTGTTGTTCAGATATACTAGTTTAAGTAGGATGTAACATATCTGTATTTATAAGGTCTTAGTTCGCTGAGACCTATACCTGTGCTAAAGCACAGCGGAGCCACAATGAAAAAAATATTTAAGTTTATTGGCCTGTTTTTTAAGGGCATTTGGAAACTCATTACTTTTATTCGTCTTGCCCTGGTTAATCTCTTCTTTCTTATCAGTATCGGGATTCTTTACTTCATCTACTCAGGAGTTGGATCTGTTGCACCAAATGAGACAAAAGAATCGGCTCTGATTCTCAACATCTCTGGCCCAATTGTTGAACAGTCTCGCTACGTCAACCCAATGGATTCTTTTACTGGTTCGCTATTTGGTCAGGATATACCAAGGGAAAACGTCTTATTTGATATCGTTGAGTCAATACGCCACGCCAAAGACGATCCTAAAATCACCGGTATTGTGCTGGCTCTACGCGATATGCCAGAAACCAACTTAACCAAACTGCGCTACATTGCTAAAGCTCTGAATGAGTTCAAGGCTTCAGGCAAGCCTATTTACGCCGCGGGAGAGTTCTATAACCAAAGCCAGTACTACCTAGCAAGTTACGCCGACAAGATTTACCTAGCTCCAGATGGTGCCGTGTTAATCAAAGGCTATAGCGCTTACTCGATGTACTACAAAACGCTGTTAGAAAAGCTTGATGTGAATACCCACGTTTTCCGCGTAGGCACCTATAAATCAGCCATTGAACCGTTTGTGCGTGACAACATGTCAGACGCGGCGAAAGAATCCGCGTCACGCTGGTTAGGTCAGCTATGGGGAGCCTATGTGGATGACGTTGCCACTAATCGTCAGGTATCCGCCAAAACGCTCAATCCAACCATGGAAGAGTTTTTAGGTTTATTAAAAGAGCAAGACGGCGACTTGGCTGCTTTGTCTTTGGAGCTGGGCTTAGTCGATGAGCTGGCGACCCGACAACAGGTACGTGCCGATTTGACCGAAGTGTTTGGTAGCAACGGAGAGGACAGCTACAACTACGTTGATTACTACGAATATCAAGCCACAATGAAGCCGAAATTCGATTTGTCACAAGACGACATTGCGATTGTTGTCGCTAGCGGCGCCATTATGGATGGTTCTCAACCGAGAGGCACAACCGGTGGTGATACCGTCGCTGCACTTTTACGTCAAGCGCGCAATGATGACAAAATCAAGGCCGTTGTTTTACGTGTAGATAGCCCAGGTGGTAGCGCATTCGCTTCTGAAGTGATTCGTAATGAAATCGAAGCACTGAAAGAAGCTGGCAAACCTGTGGTTGCGTCTATGTCGAGCTTAGCAGCATCCGGCGGTTACTGGATCTCGATGGGCGCAGATCGAATTGTTGCTCAGCCAACAACGTTAACTGGTTCAATCGGTATTTTCAGTGTGATCACAACGTTTGAAAAAGGCTTAAACAAACTCGGCGTCTACACTGATGGCGTCGGAACTTCCCCGTTCTCGGGCGTGGGCGTTACCACTGGCTTATCCGACGGTGCTGCAGATGCGTTCCAAATGGGGATTGAACACGGCTATCATCGCTTTATCGGCCTAGTCAGTGAAAGCCGTGAAATCCCATTGAAAGACATGGATAACATTGCTCAAGGCCGCGTATGGACGGGCCAAGATGCAGCGAAGTTGGGTCTGGTTGATAAAATGGGTGACTTTGACGACGCTGTGAAGATGGCTGCTGAGCTGGCAAAAGTCGAAGATTACAACCTGTACTGGGTAGAGGAGCCGCTATCGCCTGCTGAACAGTTCATCCAAGACTTCATGAATCAAGTAAAAGTCAATCTTGGTGTCGATGCCAGCGCATTGCTGCCTACCGCCCTACAGCCTGTGGCTGCACAAGTTGTTCAGGATGCTAGCCTGCTGGACAGTTTCAATGATCCAAAAGGCCAATATGCGTTCTGTTTAAACTGTCAGGTTCAGTAACGATTGAGCGACTGATTCACAAACTGGATTAAGTCTATCTGGGGTATTCCTGTGCGGGATGCCCCTTTTTATTGCTACTGATTGATATATAATCCCACGCTCTGTTCCCCCTACAATTAACTGGTTTCTAAGCAATGGCAAGAAAACACATTTATATCGCTTACACTGGCGGAACCATCGGCATGAAAAAGTCAGATGACCATGGTTACGTTCCAGTGGCTGGATTCATGGAAAAACAACTGGCTAGCATGCCAGAGTTCCAGCGCCCAGAAATGCCAGAATTCACTATTCACGAGTATGACCCTCTGATCGATTCATCCGATATGACGCCAAAGGACTGGCAGCAAATCGCAGATGATATTCGCGAGAATTACGACAAATACGATGGTTTCGTTATTCTGCATGGCACAGACACGATGGCGTATACTGCCTCGGCACTGTCTTTCATGCTGGAAAACCTCGGCAAACCTGTGATTGTGACGGGCTCACAAATCCCACTTGCGGAGCTACGTTCGGATGGCCAGGCCAACCTGCTTAACGCTCTGCACATTGCGGCCAACTACCCAATCAATGAAGTCACTCTGTTCTTCAACAACAAATTGATGCGTGGTAACCGCAGTACGAAATCACACGCAGACGGTTTCAATGCCTTTACTTCCCCGAACTTACCACCGCTACTAGAAGCGGGTATCAATATCCAGATCAGCAACGATATTGTGGTGGGTGAAAAACCAGAAGGCGAATTTAAGGTTCATGACATTACGCCTCAGCCAATTGGCGTGATCACCATGTACCCGGGCATCTCACACGAAGTGATACGCAATACGCTACTTCAGCCAGTCAACGCGATGATCCTACTGACCTTTGGTGTGGGTAATGCGCCGCAAAACCCAGAGCTACTCGCTCACCTTAAGGATGCTTCAGAGCGTGGTGTTATCGTGGTCAACCTAACTCAATGTTTAGCGGGTAAAGTCAACATGGGCGGTTATGCGACTGGCTGTGCACTGGCTGAAGCTGGTGTAATTAGTGGTTACGACATGACCCCAGAAGCTGCACTTGCCAAACTGCATTACCTCTTGAGTCAAAATCTGACTTACGAACAGGTCAAAGTCCAAATGCAGCAAGTACTGCGCGGTGAAATGTCGATATAACAACATATCTTCAAGAAATTTTACTGATAAAAAAGTCGACAATATGTCGACTTTTTCTTTTTAATTCAGTGCTCTGATGAGATTCGGCGAGCTTGTTCTGACTGAGGATTCAGTTCATCATACGCTTTTCAATCGCAATCCATTTCACCTTATGCACATCGATCATTCTATATGGGTTTGGCTACTATTCAGCGCTTCCATTCTTGCCGCGTTTCTTAAAGCGCCGAAAGCCTCATTGAGTTTGCTTGCAGCAACTCTCCTCGGTGGCTTGATAGCTGGTGTATTATCACCTCTAGGCTTGATACTCGTAGTTACCTTTCTAGCAGCTACTTACTACCTCAAAAACAAGTCCTCGCTACCACCAGAAATACTCTCAACCGTAGTCATCATTGGGAGCCTCGCACTCTTTCTACATTTGGTGCCTGGCTTTAGCAATCCGCAGGTACTTCAAAATGTGCAAGCTGGTCTTCTGAGTGCCGATTTCAGCATGTATTTGAACCTAGACAAACCACTGGCCTTCTTCGCCCTTCTTTTGGCCTTCCCTGCGTTGCTAGGTGAAAACCGCAAGATCAATTATCGAACCATGCTGTTGATATCAATCCCACTGTTCGCTTTACTGCCTATTGCGTCACTGCTAGGAGCAATCAAACCCGAGTTCTCTATCCCCAACTGGTGGTGGTTGTTCGCCTTTAACAATCTATTCTTCACCTGTGTCGCTGAAGAAGCCCTGTTCCGTGGTTTTATCCAACAAAAGTTAACGAATAAGTATGGTGCCTATATCGGCGTTGTAGTCGCGAGTCTGTTATTTGGATTGGCACACTTTGCAGGTGGTCCACTATTAATTGTTTTCGCGTCACTAGCTGGGCTTGGCTACGGCTTGATCTTCCATACAACAGGAAGATTATGGGCTGCAGTTTTGGTTCATTTTCTATTTAACTTCAGTCATTTGCTCTTTTATACCTACCCAATTCTTCGTGGATAATAAACAGATACAAAAAAGCCAGCTCACTTGAGCTGGCTTTTTGGTGTTTATTTGAGTTTAACCGATGTGCGTTGCGCCGCCCATGTACTTTTGCAGTACAGCAGGGATTGCGATACGGCCATCCGCTTCTTGATTGTTTTCAAGAATCGCAACCATAGTACGACCAACTGCTAGACCTGAGCCGTTTAGCGTGTGTACTAGCTCTGGCTTCTTCTCGCCCTTACGACGGAAGCGAGCTTGCATACGACGCGCTTGGAAATCCCAAGTGTTTGAACATGAGGAGATCTCACGGTACGTCTCTTGAGCAGGAACCCAAACTTCAAGGTCATAAGTTTTACGAGCACCAAAGCCCATGTCACCTGTACATAGAACCACTTTACGGTAAGGAAGCTCTAGAAGTTGTAGCACTTTCTCAGCATGGCCTGTTAGCTCTTCAAGTGCTGCCATTGACTCTTCTGGCTTAGTGATTTGTACTAGCTCAACTTTGTCGAACTGGTGCATACGAATAAGACCACGAGTATCACGACCGTAAGAACCTGCTTCAGAACGGAAGCAAGGGGTGTGTGCTGTCATCTTAATTGGCAGATCCGCTTCATCAACGATAGTGTCACGCACCATGTTGGTTACCGGTACTTCTGCTGTTGGGATAAGAGACAGTTTACGTGGTTCTTCATCATTCACTTTTTCAGTCAATGGCTCAGTATGGAACAGATCTTCACCAAACTTAGGTAACTGACCAGTACCAAACAAGCTGTCAGAATTCACTAGGTAAGGTACATACATTTCCGTATAGCCATGCTCTTCTGTATGAAGATCCAGCATGAACTGAGCAATTGCACGGTGTAGACGAGCAAATTGGCCTTTCATGATGATAAAGCGAGCGCCAGTGATCTTCGTTGCGCTAGCGAAATCTAGGCCATCGCCCATTTCACCTAGATCAACGTGATCTTTTACTTCAAAATCGTAAGACTTAGGCTCACCCCAACGAGAGATTTCAACGTTCTCGTTTTCATCTTTGCCATCTGGCACTTCATCGTCTGGCAGGTTTGGCACAGACAGCGTGATGTCTTCCAGTTTGTTCTGGATTTCCACCAGCTCAGCTTTTTTCGCTTCCAGATCGCTACCTAACGTACCGATCTGCTTTTTAATCTCTTCAGCACCTTCTTTGTCTCCAGCAGCCATTTTCTGACCAATTTGCTTGGAGATGGAGTTACGCGTGGATTGTAAATTTTCAACTTCTACTTGAATGGACTTACGTTGTTCTTCAAGTGTACGGATTGTCTCTACGTCTAGCTTAAAGCCACGACGCGCCAGTTTAGCAGCTGTTTCATCCAGCTCTGTACGAAGTAATTTAGAATCCAGCATTGTTAATCCTATGCTTTTTTGGTTGTGAAAGTGCGTCCAAACTTCATGCTCAAACGCTTTTATAATTAACCGAACAAATGTATCCAAAAAAGACGCTTATTCATAGCGCTTTTGTGGGCTTTTTGCATCTAAACTAGCCAAGTAATCTAACTTTTCGCCAATTTTCGCCTCTAAGCCTCGGTTTGTAGGAGAATAGTAACGAATCTCCCCCATTTCTGGTGGTAGATATTTCTCTCCAGCCGCGTAAGCACCGGGTTCGTCATGAGCGTAACGATATTCCGCTCCATAACCAAGATCTTTCATTAAACTTGTCGGTGCATTGCGAAGATGAGGTGGTACTTCGTACTCAGGTTGATTGTGAGCATCACGCAGGGCTTGTTTCCAAGCGGTATAAACCGCATTACTTTTAGGTGCACAAGCAAGATATACAATAGCCTGGGCAATGGCTCTTTCACCCTCAGCTGGTCCTACTCTGGTAAAGCAATCCCACGCTGACAACGCGACCTGCATTGCGCGCGGATCAGCATTACCGATGTCCTCAGATGCAATAGCTAACAATCGGCGTGCGATATACAGAGGGTCACAACCTGCGGCAATCATACGTGCTGACCAGTAAAGTGCGGCATCTGGATTCGAACCACGAATCGATTTATGCACTGCTGAGATCAAGTCGTACCAAATGTCTCCTTTGTTATCAAAGCGCGACACTTTTTCGCCAGCCACTTCAGCAAGGAGCTCTAACGTGATTTGCTTAACGCCCTTATCATCCTCTTGCGCCATGTCATACAGCAGCTCAAGATAGTTAAGTGACATACGAGCATCACCATTCACTAACTCAGATAAGCGATCCAATACGTTATCGGCGAAATGGGCTTCAAACTGACCTAAACCACGCTCGGCATCATTAATGGCTTGTTCTAGGGCCAGACGGATATCTTTCTGAGCCAAAGAGGTAAGCTTGTAGACCCGAGCCCGTGACAACAAAGCGTTGTTAAGCTCAAAAGATGGGTTCTCCGTCGTCGCACCAATAAAAGTCACGGTGCCATCTTCAATATGAGGGAGAAACGCGTCTTGTTGGGATTTGTTAAAGCGATGAACCTCATCAACAAACAAAATCGTTCTTCGACCTGTTAGTTTATTTTCACGAGCCTTATCAATCGCTGCACGAATGTCTTTGACGCCAGAGGTCACCGCTGAAACTCGCTCGACTTCCGCATTAGCATAATTTGCTGCAACTTCAGCCAGAGTTGTTTTTCCGGTTCCGGGTGGGCCCCAAAGAATCATCGAATGAACATGCCCTGCCTCCAGCGCACGGCGCAAGGGTTTACCTAGACCAAGAATATGTTGCTGACCGATGTATTGGTCTAGCGTTTCTGGGCGCATTCTAGCAGCAAGGGGACGAAAATCTTCGTCCCCTGAAAAGTCCAATGAATAGTTGCTCACTATTAATTCCTTTGGTCGTCGACCTCTACCCCTTCAGGAATGCTAAAGGTAAAGCGATCGGCACTTGGTTTAGCCAGTTTGATGTTATTAAACTTGAAGGTACTTTTTTGGCCATCTTGCTCTATAACACTAAAGCCTTTCACCGCACCTTTACCATCAATCTCTAGCTTAAACTGCCCCTGATTGGTGTCCACTGCGGTCGGTACCAGTGTAAACACATCGCCTTGTTGTGACACTTTGTAGTTTTCCCAATCGCTGGCGCGGTTGCGAGTCAGCAGAACAAAAGGGGTTTGCTCAGTAGCTTGCTCCTGCCAGTAAATACTAACTTGTTCGATGAAAGGGCTGTAATACCACAGAGATTCACCATCTGACACCAAGACATTCTCATCTGGTGACGTGGTAGTCCAACGGAACAAGCTTGGACGCGCAATTTCGACTTTGCCTTCACCTTCCGTCAACATTTCCCCTTCCGGGCTGATCAACTGCTGTGAAAAATCCGCACTAAACCCGTCAGTCAGTTGCAGTCGCTGGCTCAATTCATCTTTGGGCGCTGCGATGACGGAGAAGCTAAGGAAAAACAACGCGGCTAATTTCTTCATTCTTTATCATCCTATTTCGTCGCGAATACGACGTTATACCTCGGTTTCGATACTGTTTTGACCGGGTAACGTTAACTTTGTTCTACTGACCGCAACACTGTTTGAATTTTTTACCACTACCACACGGGCAATTGTCGTTACGCCCGATATCTTTAAATGGGTTTACACTTTGTGCTTTGGCACCGACCATGGCTTCATCTGCCGCTTGTGCGACTTCATTAATCATCAAATCCAGCTGACCAAGAAAGTCATTTAGTGCCGGTGGCGTTTCGATACCTGCCTCTTTCATTTGTGCTTGAGTCTGCTCTTCATCGATTGCCAACATCATTGTGGTTAGCAAAGCTTGTAGCATGCGTAATGTCCCATCACCGATAGACGTTTCCGCCCATTGCTCTTCGATGGTGGGCCAGAGCATCATAAAACCTTCAGCGAAATCAGCGAGCTGCTCGTCACGCTGCTCTTCATTAAGCAAGGACAACAAAGAATATTCATTGCGCTTTAAATAGCTGTATTGCTGATTTATATGACCTTCAACCTCCGCCTTAACAGACTGTGCTTGCTCGGAAAAAAGGCTAGGCAACCAACTTTCTGGTGCGAGAGGCTTTGTCGCCAAGTTTGCGGCCAAAGTGATCCCTTCAAGATACAGTGCAGATTCTTCAGTTTTGGATGGTTCAAGTGTCAGTAGTTGATAAGTCATTATCTGATTCAATGTTGCTAGATTCTCACGCCATTATAACCCCATGCGCCGCTGTGGGTCACCCAAGTCTTGGTAAGGAACATAGACGGCTCCATTGGTTCATTTTTGAGAAGTCGTTCATTTCATTTAACACACTTAGACCTAAATGGAGTAAATATTCAATTCAATGACTTATTTCACTTTGAGAATTAGAGTGATGAATGCAAAATCCCGTCGATTATAGTTTTAGCAACCTATTTAGATGCAGTCGGGTTAACCATGAAAAAGCACAAACCCAGCGGCTTTACGCTGATCGAACTGGTGGTCGTGATTGTTATTCTCGGCGTGCTTGCCGTCACAGCCGCCCCCAGATTTTTGAATTACCAACGTGATGCTCATGTTTCGAGGGCCGACGCTGCGTTTGCCAGTTTTGCCAATGCCATTCAGCTCTATCAAGCGAAATGGCTGACAGAAGGTGAACCTACCAGTCACGTCGGTTATGGGATTGAAGACATATACCCTTCTGCTCTGGGCTTCCCTATGTCAGTCAATCATGAACCTTCTGATCCCGCTTTAGGGCCTATCCGAGGGGAAGATTGTGTCGCAATGTGGAATGCACTGATGCAGGTGGATTTAACAATCAGGCCACTGACTTCTACCATATTGCCTTCCGATACCGATATTGTCGCTTGGTATACCGCCAACAATGAGTGCACGTATTACTACACCAGCGGCTATGACGAAGATGAAGAGTCCCCGATGTTGCGCTACTCACCCTTAACTGGAGTCATTGAGAAGGCGATCGGAAGAAATAACGCCTAGTTGTTAGACATCTCGTAATGAAGTCACTAAAATCACGCCTCCTAATTCGGAGGCGTTTTTTATGCGAGTTGTTCTGGGCCCTATGGAGGGCGTTTTAGACCATTTGATGCGAGAGATATTAACTGACATCAACGACTATGATCTGTGTGTCACAGAATTCGTTCGCGTGGTCGATCAGTTATTGCCAGAACACGTATTCTATCGCCTCTGCCCAGAGCTAAAACAAGGCTCACACACCAAATCCGGTGTCCCAGTTCATATCCAGCTGTTAGGACAAGACCCTCATTGGATGGCTGAAAATGCGGTTCGCGCCGCTGAACTGGGAGCGAAAGGCGTTGATATCAACTTCGGTTGCCCAGCAAAGCTAGTAAACAAAAGTAAGGGCGGAGCTGCACTACTTCAGCATCCTGAGCTTATTCATCGCGTGGTCAAAGCCTGTCGTGAAGCCGTACCAGAAGGTACTCCGCTCACAGCCAAAATTCGCCTTGGTTGGGATAACCCAGAAGACTGTTTCGAGATCGTAGATGCGATTCAAAGCGCTGGTGCAGACGAACTCACTGTTCACGCACGCACAAAAACGGGTGGTTATAAGGCCAGCGAAATTAAGTGGGACTATATCAACCAGATTCGTCAGCGCTTTACTATCCCATTAATTGCCAATGGCGAGATTTGGAACTACGAAGATGGTCAAGCCTGTATCGAAACCACGGGTGTCGACTCTCTAATGGTATGCCGTGGCGCGTTCAATGTGCCTAACTTGGGCAATGTAGTTAAGCATAATCACACCGTGATGCCTTGGGCAGAAGTGGTCAAACTGCTGCTACTTTACTCGCAATACGAAATGAAAGGCGATAAAGGCCTCTACTACCCGAACCGCGTCAAACAATGGTTCTCCTATTTACGACACGAGTACCCTGAAGCCAATGAGCTCTTTCGTGAAATTCGTACCTTTAACAAGGCTGAGCCGATTGTAGAACGTATTAAGGAATACCAAACTCAGTTATATGTGGCCTAAAACACCAGCCTGTTTTTACCACTGTTTTTGGCCTCATAAAGCTTTTCGTCCGCGGCTTTGAATAGACTTTCAAAGTCGCTGTTTTCTTCAGATCTAACTATCTCTACTCCCCCAGAGACCGTAAACCCTCCCTCTACAACATTTGCAGAGTCCCGACCAATTGCCTCGCGTACACGTTCCATCGTCATACGCATCTTTTCAACGTCTCGACCACGAAGATAAACCACGAACTCTTCGCCCCCAAAACGAGCTACAGCATCACTGTCTCGAATACTCTTTTCAATTTGCTCAGCCATAAAACAGATCGCATCGTCACCGACATCATGGCCATAAGCGTCATTGATCGATTTAAAGTTATCAATATCCAGCACGGAAAGCGCAAGATACTCACTATGAGTTGTGTTTCTAAGGAAGGCTTCCATTCCACGTCGATTAAGTAATCCTGTCATTGGGTCTCTCGCAGCTAGATCTCTAAAGTAGCTTCTTTCAACGTGCGTATTCACATAAAACAGTACAGTAACGAGCAGTATGTATAAGCAAAGCGTCACAACTAAGCTGTACTTCTCGAACAGAAAGAAGTTTTTAATTTCAGCTTGCATATCAAGTTCGTAATAAAGCATATGGTTGGAAACAATACCGTTAATACCCAACATATACTCTCTTACCGCATTGTCCGTCGGCTGAGAATTATGGACATTGATCAGGTGAATAGCGCTGGCCAGCTTAGATTCTGACGCAAGTAATTGATTAACATCGACTTGAAGCGTCAAAACGCCTTCTTGCTGAGTCGAGCTATAAACAGGGGCACTTAAATTCAAAAGCTTTAGCTCGGGCATGCTTAATGTTTCAGGACCATAAATCGCAATAAAGTCTTTACGACTACCTGGCTCTCGAAACAAACCTCGCGCGCGAATCAAAGCATTATCCAATAAAGGCTTGGTGATTCTTTTAGCAAGCGTATCTGGAGAAGACATGATGAACCCGTCGAAGTCGACGTAGTGAATACCAAACAAAAAAGCATCAATATCGTGCAAAAACGAAAGTAATGGTGCCATAGAAACATGATCAGTCACATCTTGGTACAGCGCACTTTCCTGCTGACACAAAGACTTGTCACCCACCAGCATATAACTGATGTCGACTGAAGGAATGTCGAGTGTTTTGTTCTCTGCCAAAAGGAGGGCGTCAATCGGCCACATTTTACATAAGCCGTCTTCAATCTTCCTGTTGTGCTCCAGTAAAAGGCCAGTACCTGACTTGTAGTAATTACTGAAGCTGTAATCCAGCGCAGTAACCACTTTTGTTGCCCGTTCAAGAGAAGTTTCGATGCGCTGATATTCATCATCGATATCGCGATTGACCGCATCTAGATAGTTTTTTACCGTGAGAGCAAACAATATGCTAGCGATCACTGCGGGAACAAAAATAACAAACTTAAGACTGAAATGCCCTTTCACCTTCATTAGGGGGAGTGCCTTGCAAATTAATAAAGCCCATTCATAGGATAATCTACAAAATGGGCTTTAGATAGAAACTTGTTAGAACTCAAAGCAATAAGGTTAAGGTATCGTTAACTTCCACTTATCAGTTAAGGAGAAGGCTATCGTCCGCCAGTTCCTCTCCTCTTACTTTAGAGAACATCTCTAGTAAATCTGGCACTTGCATATTCGCTCTTTGCTCACCAGCCACATCAAGCACAATCTCTCCCTGATGGAGCATCACGGTGCGATCACCACACGCTAGCGCATCCTTCATTGAGTGTGTCACCATCATCACGGTCAAATTAAATTCAGTGACAATTTTCTTTGTCAAATCAATGATGAATGCCGCCATTCTTGGATCAAGTGCGGCAGTATGCTCATCAAGTAGTAGCAGCTTGCTATCAGATAGCGTTGCCATCACTAGGCTTACAGCCTGACGCTGACCACCCGATAGCAGGCCGATGTTGTCACCTAAACGGTCTTCCAGCCCTAGCCCAAGAATGCTGATACGCTCTTGAAACAGTTTGCGACGCTTACTTGATAAAGACAGACTCCAGCCGCGCTTTTTTCCGCGCATATAAGCTAAAGCCATGTTTTCTTCTATCGTAAGATCACCGCAGGTTCCCGCCAGTGGGTCCTGGAATACTCGGGCACATTGACGCGCTCTTTGATCAACAGTTTGCCGTGTGACATCCAACTCATTAATGACGACTCGTCCCCCCACCATTGGCGTTTCACCCGTCACAGCTCCTAACAATGTTGACTTACCGGCGCCATTAGAGCCAATAACCGTCAAAAATTGATGTTCAGGGACTTCCAGTGAAACACCTTTCAGTGCTGGATTTTCAAGAATGGTTCCAGGATTAAAAGTGACTTGAATGTTCTCAAGCTGAATCATGCTGCATCTCCTGATTTTTCTACCTGCTTAGATATGACTTTGTTCTGAGCAGGTGAACTAGGCTTTTTTGATTTGAAGTTTCCTTTTAGCTTCGGCGCAATCAGCGCAATTGCTACCAAAACCGCTGTAACCAAGTTAAGATCAGAGGCTTGTAGACCAAACATTCCTGTACTTAATGCAAATGCCACAGCAAGTCGATATAGCACAGAGCCTATAATAACAGCCAGCACAGCCACCCATATCTTTCTCCCAGGAATGAGCGTCTGCCCCAAGATAACTGCAGCAAGACCAACAACAATAGTACCCACTCCAGAAGTCACATCTGCAAAGCTGTTAGTCTGGGCAAATAGAGCACCAGCAAAACCAACAAAGCCATTCGATAGAGCAAGACCAAAATAAGTGTAAAAGGACGTACTGCCACCTTGTGCGGATACCATACGCGCATTAACACCCGTTGCACGTAAACCTAAGCCAAAATCACTGTTAAGGAGCCTAACAACAAACCATGCCGAAACGAGCACGAGTATCCCAACCAACAATGGCCGCATTAGCATAGGGTCACCAATTGCTTCAAATGGAGTCAGAATCGTTTCTTCCCCCAATAAGGCCATATTCGGGCGACCCATAATGCGAATGTTGATCGAGAATGCAGCGATCATGGTAAGAATGGAGGCGAGAAGATGAAGGATCCCACACCTAACCGCTAGAAAAGCCGTCACCCAGCCGGTTGCCGCTCCCGCTAAGATAGCCATTGCGGTTGCAACCCAAGGGTTGATACCCGCAACGATTGCCGTCGCAGCCACAGCGGCTCCCATAGGGAAACTGCCGTCAACACTGAGGTCGGGGAAATCCAATACCCGAAAAGTCAGGTAAACGCCCAATGCCACTAACCCGTAAAGCAGGCCAATCTCAAGCGCACCAAAAAAAGCAAAAGCAGACATAACAACTCCCTTTTCTGCCTTAAAAAAAAGAACGCATAGCGCGTTCTCTTTTTGGGTTACTTAACGCTAGTTGCGCGATCAAGTACTGATGCTGGAATCGTCACACCCAGCTTTTTCGCCGCCGTCTCATTAACGACTAAATCAGACCCTTTGGCAACTTTAACGTCTAATGAACCTGGCGCCGAACCTTCAAGAATCGCCGCAACATAGTCTGCTGTCTGAACGCCAACTTGATAGTAATCAAAACCTAAGCTAGCAATCGCGCCTTTTTCAACATATGAAGTCGCACCACCCAGAACAGGTGTCTTGGCCTGATTCGCCGCTACAATCATACCTTCAATCGCACTGGCAACAGTATTATCTGTCGGTGCATAAATCACATCAGACTTCTCCGCAATTGCCTGAGTCGCAGACTGGACATCAGCACTCTTTATCGCCGTAGCTTCTACAATTTCAATACCCTGCGCTTTTGCACTCTCTTTGAGTAGTTCCACTAAAGTGACAGCATTCGCTTCTCCAGGGTTAAACACAACACCGATGGATTTCACATCTGGCATGATTTCCTTAATCAGTTCAACATGTTGACTCACTGGGGAAAGATCAGATAAGCCCGTGACGTTCTTTCCTGGTTTCTCCATGCTTTTTACTAATTTAGCACCTACCGGGTCCGTAACGGCCGTGAATACAACAGGAATTGAGCGCGTTGCTGATACTAATGCTTGTGCAGTCGGAGTAGCAATACCAACTAGAACGTCAGGCTTTTCACCGACAAACTGGCGAGCAATCTGTACGGCAATCGCAGGGTTGCCTTGTGCCGTTTTGTAGTCAAACTCGAGATTTTTTCCTTGTTCATAGCCCTTTGATTTCAAGCCATCAATAAGCCCCTGACGAGTGGCATCCAGTGCCGGGTGTTCAACGATCTGTGATACAGCTACTTTGGCTGTCTTCGCCATGATGCTTGTTGATGACAGTAGTGCTGCTCCTGCCAATACAGCGGTAGCAATAACTTTTCCTGCTTTCATCTCGACTCCTTGATTACAGCATTATTGATGTGATGTTGTGTGCGGTTAGTGTTTATATAATTATTGATTGAGTTGCACATTTTCTGTGCACATCATTCATTATTACCAATAACTTAGAAAAATTGGAAGGGAGTTTTAACAAAAAATCAACAAACTTAGAGGTGTGTATACGGCTAATTTTTAATCGCCTGAATCAGGATATTTCTCGGCGTAATTTTTTTAGCACAAAAAGCTTCAACAGATACTTGGTAACCATGATCTGCAAGATACAAAGCCTTATCTAGTACCAACCACATTTCCAGACTGCGACGGAACTGTTGTTGAACAAGGCTGAGCCTCTCCATTTGCCAATAACGTTGTTCACCTTTCGCTTCAAATTCCGCAAACGACACATTCGTTGGCAAATCCAGCTGTTTCTGATCGGCCGCCCATTGGCAAAAAGCGCCAAATCCATCGGCCAACAAGGACTTTTTAACACTTGGTACTGGTATGTAATCTTGATGACCACCGACTTCTCTCAATAGCAGGTCCAACCCGAGCCGGTAGCTCATTTCGAGAAAGCGATGCCGTTTAACTCGCTCACCACCTGTAACGGTTTCCTGAAGTGGTATACGCAGCTCTGGCTTTGTTAGTTGAAGCGCTGACGAACAAGCAAGCTTAGACAAAGGGTAATACTTATCCTGTTGGATAAGGTGGTAACAACAAGGCGAGATGCTTAATGCTGGCAATCCAACCGAAACTGCCTTTTCAATCAAAGAAACATGCAAATCGCCGCATGCATGTAATGCAACCGCATGTTGTTTAGGGTTAAGTGCTTGCTTTGCGTCAGCGGAAAGCGCATCTCCTTGGACAAACCTCATGGGTAAGTTCTGTTTATCAGCTTCTTGCTGACCCGAATCACACAACATTTGTTGAAATTCGAAACTGGTCACTGGCTGCTGGCTATGACTGGCAAGTATACGGCCCAAGAAACCTTTACCTGAGCACCATTCAAGCCATTCACTGCCTTGATGAGAGCGTAACGCCGCCTCCCCCATCGACACAATCTGTTCAAGCTTCCTGCCCGGAACTCCTGTCTCAATACCTCGTTCCAATTGCAAACCGTATAAAGTAGAGCTGGTGAGCTGAGTGAAGTCATGAACGATAGATAGAGCAGGGATAAATTGCTCAAGGGCTTTATGGAGTTGCTCGGGGGCAGATTTCAACTCTTCAATTTGTTGAGGGCAAAGTTCAGTAAGCCATTGGCACAACTGAGGGTGTTCAGCTTGCCAAGGTAATTGATCATCAAAGCTAGAAAAGAAGGGCTCAAAGCGCCAAAATTTCTGATGAGATAAGAGAAATGAATCGAGTTGTTGAAATGTGTCTTGCATGCTTCCCCCTGACAAGGGTTTATTCTAGAGGGAAGCAAGGTGAGAAGAAAGTTTCTAACGTACCGGTAGTTCAATATCTTTAAACATTTCTTCAATTTCCGCGCTCGACTTCAGAGAGAGAGCTTGCTCAACGACTGGACGTGTCAAATGCGGAGCAAATCGTTCCATAAAATCAAACATGTACGAGCGAAGGAAAGTGCCTCGGCGGAAACCAATGCTGGTCGTACTCGCACCAAAAATATGGCTAGCGTCGATCGCAACTAAATCTTCATCCTGATCTTTATCGATAGCCATGCTAGCAATCACGCCAACCCCAATTCCCATACGAACATAGGTCTTAATCACATCGGCGTCTGTCGCAGTGAAAACTACTCGTGGCGTCAAGCCGACCTTATTGAAGGCTGTATCCAATTCTGAACGTCCGGTAAAGCCGAACACGTATGTAACCAACGGATAAGAGGCGAGATCTTCAATTGAGATTTTGCCTTTCTGAGCCAAAGGGTGCTCTTTGGGCACAACAATTGATCGATTCCAGTGATAACACGGTAACATGATGGCATCTTGGTACAAATGCAGAGCTTCAGTCGCAATCGCAAAATTTGCCGTCCCCTTAGCTATCGCTTCAGACATCTGTGTCGGCGTACCTTGGTGCATGTGAAGCGATACTTTAGGGTATCGAGCGGTAAAGCCTTTGATTACGTCTGGCAGCGCATAACGTGCTTGAGTATGGGTGGTCGATATATTCAAGGTTCCCATTTCTGGGTGCGTGTGCTCTCCAGCAACCGCTTTAATACTTTCAACACGTGCAAGAATTTCCTGAGAAATGCGGATAATATCTTCGCCCGCTGAAGTCACTTGAGTCAGGTGTTTACCACTTCGCTCAAAAATCTGAATGCCAAGCTCATCTTCAAGCAAACGGACCTGCTTACTGATGCCAGGTTGTGAGGTATATAAACTCTCGGCAGTAGCAGATACATTCAGATTGTGGTTAACTACCTCAACAATATACTTCAGTTGTTGTAACTTCATTCTCGACCCCGTAATCCCTTACTCGACGCCCCATTCTGAGCAAATATAGTTTATAATATTTAGTTATAACGCCTCTTGGTTAAAATTGATAGCACAATTGACTATTTGGGTACTTTATAAAGAGTAATTTCTGATTTGGATGACTTTTTTGTAAGCAATAACTCAAAAATTACCCATAGATCAGAGTTTTCGTTAATAATTAGCCATGGAAACGTAATAATACAAAATAGGTGCAGTGGTTCTTAAGAATCGTGTATCCTTACTCGCTAGCCAACAAAACATAAGATACGGAATTTATGAATATTGGGTTAATCATAGCTTTAGTTGCCATCTTACTGGTGTTAGTGCTTGGCTATAACATCATGCTCCAGTACAAAGTCAAAGTTGAAACTGCAAGAAAGCAAGAAGGTGCCAGATACCTCGCCATCATCGATGCGACAGAAGAGCTGATTGGCCACGCACACCACATGCCGTACAGCAAAGAACTACTGGTTTGTCTGAATACTCGAATTCTTGACGCTGTCGAAAGCATGTTTGAGCTGGATCCAAAGAATAAGCAGCTGGAACAACGCGTTGAACATGTTAAGCAACAAATACAGCAATTAAAGAGCGACAAAAAAGGTGGCGAGAGCACCTCGTTCAAGACGCCAAGTAGCGACAAGCAAGCAATTGTGATGTTGAAGCTGGTGAAGCGTTTACGTGACACTATTCGTAGTGAACATAATAAAGGCCGATTTGAGACTCAAGCTTATGTCGCTGAAAACGCTCGTCTAGAGACCATTCAGATTCGTATTAACATCGAAAACGTAATTAAACGCGCTAATGATGCTATTGTTCGTGGTCAACCTGGCACTGCGATTCAGTTACTGCGTAAAGGCCTCGATGCTCTGAGTAATAAAAACGATAATTACTCGAATCAAGCCAGAGAAAAGCTTCAAGAAATGTACGATGACCTAGAGCAGAAACGCCAATCTAAAAATGCAGAAGAGCTTCATCAGATTGAAGAAGACCAACGCAAAAATGATATGGACGAGCTCTTTGGCGAAAAGAAAAAATGGTAATATAATCCACTCAGTCCGTTTCCAAAAGGTCGCTTATGCGGCCTTTTCTATTTATTGAATAACATCATGATCGATTTGAAAAGCTACGATACTTTACTGGAACCAATCAACAGTTTTCTTCAGTGTGCCACACCGGAAGACTGGATCACCGAAGCCAGTAAACCAGATAACCTAAAAACCGTTCTTATCGATCATTTGTTGTGTGAGCTTAAGGCTGGCCAGTCGGCGATGTATTTAATTCGTAAGTATGCGGTAGACAAAAGCAGCGCTCACAACTTGCTGAACTGGTTTAAGCCCTACGAAGATTTCGCTTATAGAAAAACAGGCAGCTTGGAAACTCTCAAGGGTAAAAGCAATATTTCGAAAGCGATCATGGCCAAATCTGATTCGCCTTATAGTCAGGACTTGATAGACAAAATGGTGTTGCTAATCAAAGAAGAGTTACATCACTTCTATCAGGTTTTGGAAATTATGGATAGCCGAGGCATTGCCTACGAACCTGTACAAGCGAGCCGCTACGCAAAAGGGCTACTTGCAAGTATGGCAACTCACGAACCGCAAACACTCATAGACAAATTGATCATTGGAGCATACATTGAAGCACGTTCCTGTGAACGCTTTGCAAAGCTCGCTCCTCATATGGATGAAGATATTGCTAAATTCTATATCTCGCTGCTTCGTTCGGAAGCACGCCATTATCAGGACTACTTAAGCCTTGCTGAAGAGATCGCTGGCGAAGATATCTCACATAGAGTCGCTTACTTTGGTCAACTCGAAGCCGACTTAATCACCAGTCCTGATAGCGACTTTAAATTCCACAGTGGTACTCCCCTTAAAAACTAACCACTCTGCACTAAATATTAAAAAGGATGCCAAACTGGCATCCTATCTTTTGCTTAGATTATTTGGAGGCGGGACTCGGGTCCAAAAGCGCATTGCCCAACCCAGCAGCATACAACTTCTTACTCACTCGATTGAGTGCCTCTGCTTCATTGGCACCAATGACCAAACTCCCCTTGCTGCGTAAAACTTCAATCATAGATTCAATGCAGTTAGCATCGCTGTCGACACCTGACAGTTTTGAGCGAATAAAGCCAAACCAGTCATCATTCATCTTCTCTTTGACTTTATCGAGAACTTCTTGGCTTGCGACCTGAAACTCGGCTCTGGAGTCAAATGCTTCCTGATTGGTCCGTGCGATATCATAGATAATGTGTGCTTTTTTCTTCGCAACCAGCATACCCGGGATATTGAGCTGTAATTCGGCGATTTGGCCGTTACTCATCTTAAGAAAGAACTTAATATCCTTATAGCCACTGCCATCGGCCTCGACATTAAATCGCTCTAAATTAGAGCCTGATTTAGCGAGCTGGTAACGGTCCTTCAATGCTTTTTGATATTGAGCAACAGCCCTGAACTCCTCAGTACGGCAGATGAACAGTTTCGCCCCCTGAAGGTCTCTGAAGCTTTTTACTTTCACCGTAATACGAGCACAGTCCTTTAAGTCGCCAACATCGTTAGTACGCTCTCGGGTGGTAATTTTTGCCAAGGCTCCACTGTAACTCTTAATACCGCCGTAAGCGCCGGGAGGAAAGCTGATTTCAGCGCCAAACGCCACTTTCAGTCTTTGAGCAAAAGTATTCAATTCGACCTGAGCTTGAATGATCTCTTTAAACATCAGGAACAGCTGCTTACGCTTTAACTTAGCATTGGCAACCTGATTTTTGGCCTTAAAATCCATCGCGCTTGTATCGAGTACTTTCTTCCCTGCATCGTTGGTCACTAAATACTGGGACAAATCTTCGTCTAGATATTCCGCAAGATGAGCATCATCGGTCAATATGTCGAGCATCAGCTTACACATCTTGCCTTCTTCAGTTCGTTGGAAGCTCTTCGATTTCAATTTGGCTTTGAGCTCTGCGAGACCAGACTGATAATCCGCTTGGTTCACCAGACGGAAGCCCTGAGATAAGTGAGTGGATTGTTCGATGCGCTTTAAAACCTCCGCTTTCACCTTAGCCACATCTGCTGGTGTTACTTTTTTGGTTGCTGCATCAGTCAAAGCTTCGCTAGCGCCAACTGACGCCGATAATGTATCAGTCATAACCAACTCCTTGTTTAGAGGTTCATTATAGTCACTAAATCCAAGCTAAACGAAAAGCAGACTAATAACTAGCATGAATGTTTATAATATCGAGAGGTTGTACCTGTAACGAAAAAAATCGCCAGTCAAACTGGCGATTTACAAAACTCTAGATACTGAGTGATTGGTTGATATCCATCAAGACTTTGTCAGGATCCGCAGCTTGAGTAATTGGACGACCGATAACTAAATAATCTGAACCTGCTTGAATTGCATCGACTGGCGTCATGATGCGTTTCTGATCCCCTACAGCAGCCCCTGCTGGACGGATGCCTGGTGTAATCAACTTGAACTCACACCCTAACTCACTCTTCAGCATTGAAGACTCTTGAGCAGAGCACACAACCCCATCCAACCCAGAGTTTTTGGTCAATGTTGCTAGACGAATAACTTGCTCTTTTGGCTCAACGTTGAGTCCGATGCCGGTAAGATCACTTTGCTCCATGCTGGTTAACACAGTCACACCAATCAGTAGCGGGCGGTCTTTACCATATGGCTCTAGGATATCGCGTGAAGCCGCCATCATGCGCTCTCCTCCACTCGCATGAACATTCACCATCCATACACCAAGTTCCGCGGCTGCTCGCACTGCTTTCGAGCATGTGTTCGGAATATCATGGAATTTTAGATCCAGGAATACTGAAAAGCCGCGCTTGTGTAGCTCTTTAACGAAATCAGGACCAAACAGCGTGAACATTTCTTTACCAACTTTCAATCGACAAGAGCTTGGATCAATTCTGTCTACGAAAGTAAGGGCGTCCGCTTGATTGTCGTAATCCAGTGCAACAATAACTTTTTGGTCAATCATTTCATCTCCTACTAACTAATTACATGCCTAAAAAAAGCAGCGGGATCACCGCTGCTATTTTCTTGATTGGAATCCCCAATCGAATTTCTTATTCACCATCAAGGCCTCTAATTGGCTTGATGGTTCCCCAACCTTTACATGATGGACAATGCCAGTACATTGAATGGGTAGAGAAACCACACTTACGACATCGGTAATGAGGTTTAACTTTTAACTGCTCTCCCACCAATTTTTGCAACGTCTGCAAACTCGCTTTTGCTCGGCCTTCTTCCGCGTCGGCCAAATGATAATCCATCAAACGATAAAAACCTTTCATGGTTGGATTTTTAACGAGCTGACGAGTGAGTAGCTCCTGCGCAGAACCAGAACCTTCATGTTGAGCAACCATTTGAGCAAGCATGAGCTCTGCCGAGACGCCAGCCTTGGAGACAATACATTGGCGTAAAAAATCCAGTAACTCCTCTTCCTGCCCTAAATGATGGTAACAGTCTGCCAATGTTGGGAGTACTTCGCTAATAAAGTCGATGTCCTGCTCAATCACCATCTCCATGTACTTAATGGTCTGAGCATAATCTTCCACCTCAAGATAGAGCTTACCTAGGGCGATGCTGGCACGAACACATTTTGGGTCTTCAGACAGTGCGCGCTTAAAGTGTTGAATCGCTCGACTATTATCACCGTCTGCTTTTTCTTGCATTGCAAGCTCACACCAAAAATGCGCGATGCTTGTACGCATACGTTTTCTACCTAATTTTACCAACTGGGTCGCGTATTGGATCGCTTTGCCCCATTCCCGTGTTTGTTGGTAGATCGACACTAGCTGTTGCAATGCTGCTTCACGATGATCAGGCTCATCAACGAGTTGCTCAAAGATTTTCTCTGCGCGGTCAAGAAAACCCGATGCCATGTAATCCTTAGCTAGTTGCTGAAGAGCTATGTTTTTTTGATCTATGGTCAGCCCAGAACGAGATATTAAATTCTGGTGAATACGAATGGCGCGATCGACTTCTCCACGAGAACGGAAAAGGTTACCCAAGGCCAAATGTGTATCTATCGTTTCGTTGTCGACCTGAAGAAGTTCGATAAAGTGGTCCACCGCTTTATCCGATTGATCGGACAATAGCAGGTTAAGACCCGTCACATACTGACGAGAGATTTGGTTGGAGTGCTTCTGCTTGTCTTGCTGGGCACTGCGATTACCCATATACCAACCGTATGCTGCTGCGATTGGTAGTAACAAGAAGAGTATTTCTAACATTGAGTAAAAAGCCTACCTATACAACTTATTGGGCTTTAACCTGTTGAGGTTCACTCTCTGGAGGTGAAAGTTTTTTCACTTGTTTTTTCAGCTTGCGTAGTTGCATTTGAGAACGTAGATGTAAACTACCGAAGATAATCCAAGCCAAAACAAAGCCAGTCACAAACACTACACCTAGTAGTGTCGAAAGATGAAACTCACCTTGTGCCAGTAAGTAGTTAAAGTTGACTACTTCCTGGTTCTGAGAGCCTAAAGCCAGTGCAATTAAAAATAGGGCCAGCACGATAACAATTTTTATAATTTTCATGTTCTATCACCTAAGTCGATATCTGCCGATACGATTATGCAGTAAAACCCTTGAACAAACCATGCCTATCTCAGAATTTCATTTCATAAAAAAGCGGCATACACTACGTATGCCGCTTCAATAATAAGTATTTTGAAATTAGTCGAGGTTAACGCGTTCTCGTAATTCCTTGCCTGGTTTAAAGTGAGGGACGTATTTGCCCTCCAGCTCTACTTTCTCGCCCGTTTTTGGGTTTCGGCCTACACGAGGCTCGCGGTAATGCAGAGAGAAACTACCGAATCCACGAATTTCGATTCTATCGCCAGTTTCTAGTGTCGAAGCCATATGCTCTAAAATGTCTTTCACAGCATCTTCAATCTCTTTCGCTGAAAGATGGGTTTGCTCAGCGCAGAGTCTCTCAATCAGTTCAGACTTAGTCATAGTTTCCCTCGTAGAGTAGTTTATCACTTATTATAGTAAGTAATACCAATTCCAACAAACACTTGCTATCAATTCTAGACACAAACCAACAATTTGCGCAATTCCAAATCGCGTTTTATCAGAGTCACTTGCTGAGATTGGTATTAAGACTATTTTAGCTCAATCCATAAAAAAGGAGCCTTTCGGCTCCTTTTTCAATAAAGCGAGATATTATTCGCCTTTAGCTGCTTTGAAAGCGTCAGCCATTGCGTTACCGAACGAAGCGTCATCTGCTTTGTTCAGAGAAGCCATTGCTTCTTGCTCTTCTGCTTCATCTTTAGCTTTAACAGATAGGTTGATTACGCGGTTCTTACGGTCTACACCAGTGAACTTCGCTTCAACGCTATCGCCAACGCTTAGGATTAGAGAAGCATCTTCTACGCGGTCGCGAGAAACTTCAGAAGCGCGGATGTAACCTTCTACGCCTTCTTCAAGCTCGATAGTTGCACCTTTAGCGTCTACTGCAGTAACAGTACCGTTAACTAGTACACCTTTCTTCTTCTCAGAAACGTAAGCATTGAATGGGTCATTTTCCATTTGCTTAACGCCTAGAGAGATACGCTCACGCTCTGCGTCTACTGCTAGAACAACTGCAGAGATTTCGTCGCCTTTCTTGTACTCACGTACTGCTTCTTCACCTGCAACATTCCAAGAGATGTCAGATAGGTGAACAAGACCGTCGATGCCGCCTTCTAGACCGATGAAGATACCGAAGTCAGTGATAGACTTGATCTTACCAGTAACTTTGTCGCCTTTAGCTTGCGCTTCAGCGAAAGACTGCCATGGGTTAGCTTTACACTGTTTCAGACCTAGAGAGATACGACGACGTTCTTCGTCGATTTCAAGAACCATAACCTCAACTTCGTCGCCAACATTAACAACTTTAGATGGGTGGATGTTCTTGTTAGTCCAATCCATTTCAGAAACGTGTACTAGACCTTCAACGCCTTCTTCGATTTCAACGAAACAGCCGTAGTCAGTTAGGTTAGTAACGCGACCAGATAGTTTGTGACCTTCTGGGTAACGCTTAGCGATTGCTACCCATGGATCTTCGCCTAGCTGCTTAAGACCTAGTGAAACGCGAGTACGCTCACGGTCGAACTTAAGAACTTTAACTTGGATCTCGTCACCAACGTTCACGATCTCAGAAGGGTGCTTAACGCGTTTCCAAGCCATGTCTGTGATGTGTAGAAGACCGTCAACACCACCTAGATCTACGAATGCACCGTAGTCTGTTAGGTTCTTAACGATACCTTTAACTTCTGCGCCTTCTTGTAGAGACTCAAGAAGCTCATCACGCTCAACGCTGTTCTCAGACTCGATTACCGCACGGCGAGAAACAACTACGTTGTTACGCTTCTGGTCAAGTTTGATAACTTTGAACTCTAGCTCTTTGTTTTCTAGGTGAGCAGTGTCACGGATTGGACGTACGTCTACTAGAGAACCTGGAAGGAAAGCACGGATACCGTTTAGTTCAACAGTGAAACCGCCTTTAACTTTACCGTTGATGATACCAACAACAGTTTCAGCTTCTTCGTAAGCTTTCTCAAGAACGATCCAAGCTTCGTGACGCTTCGCTTTCTCGCGAGAAAGTTGAGTCTCACCGAAACCGTCTTCAACAGCGTCTAGCGCTACGTCTACTTCAGAACCAACTTCAACTTCAAGTTCGCCAGCAGCGTTCTTGAACTGTTCAGCAGGGATTGCAGACTCAGACTTAAGACCAGCGTCAACAAGAACGAAACCGTTCTCGATAGCTACTACAGTACCTTTAACGATAGTACCTTGTTGGAATTCAGTCTCGTTTAGAAACTCTTCAAAGAGTTGAGCAAAAGATTCAGTCATTTATTTAATCTTCAATAAATTAAACGTCCACGGGTATCCTACCGCGTGGGGTTATTAAATTCGCCAGTCATCATCCATGCGACCAACGCTCTGACCTAGCCGCCTAAACGACTAGCTTAGATTCGATATATTGTAGTGCCTTTTCTACCACTTCGTCGATACTCATCGAAGTAGAATCTAGCAACAGCGCATCCTCAGCGGGGCGTAATGGCGCCACCGGGCGGTTACGATCTCGATCGTCACGCTCTTGGATCTCGCTCAAAAGGTCGTCAAATTTAACATCTAACCCTTTGCCTTGCAACTGTTTAAGGCGGCGGTTCGCACGCTCTTCAGCACTAGCATCAAGGAAGATTTTGGCTTCAGCTTCAGTGAACACAACAGTTCCCATATCACGGCCATCCGCTACAAGACCGGAGCCTTCAGCAAAAGCACGCTGACGACGCAGTAAAGCTTCACGAACGCGAGGAAACGCTGCTACTTTTGAAGCGGCCATTCCGGTTTCTTCTTTGCGTAACTCACCTGAAACATCTTCGCCTTCCAAGATGACTTTCACTAAGTCACCTTCTGCGATGAACTGTACGTCTAGATGAGTGGCCAAGGGAACAAGCGCATCTTCAGATTCAAGGTCAACGCCATGATGAATCGCAGCTAAAGCCAATACTCGATAAATCGCACCGGAATCCAGTAAGTGAAAGCCAAGCTTCTTCGCCAGAAGCATACAGAGAGTGCCTTTACCTGCACCACTTGGTCCATCAACGGTTACAACCGGCGTATGAGACGACATGTTTTACTCCACATTAGTTGAAAATAATAGCCATTGAGCTGACCAATATTCGGCGTGAATTATAGTGGGATTCGCCTCTTCGCACCAGAGAGTATTGACAGTAAAAAGCCAAAAAATAGAGCGCTTAGCGCTCTATCAATTTACAACTTTATACGACTGAGGTTTTTGTCTATTAAAGCGGGGCCAATACCTTTAACCAAAGCCAAATCAGTCACCTTCAAAAAGGGACCGTTTTCGTCCCTATATTGAACAATAGCCTCAGCTTTTTTCGCACCAACACCAGTTAGTAACGCCGCTAATTCAGCCGCTTCAGCCGTATTAACATTCACTGTAATCTCTATTCCAGCGTATTCTGAGTTGGTGGTTTTTTCAGCCGATACAGTAGTTGGGCTATATACCGCGAGCACCATTAAAAGACTCGTCCAAAGTATGCGTAGCATTTCCCATATTCCTCTATGTCACTTGGTGGAATAGATACCGTAGAGGAACCTAACAATAGGAGTAGAGAAAACAGCGCATAATAAAACGGGCTGCAAATGCAGCCCGTTATGAGTAGTCTATCAATTACATCAACTAGGATTACTGAGTCACAACGTAATATTCGATATCGATAGTTTTACGAAGAATATTGATTAAGCCAGAAAGATCTTGTTGTGCGTTCATCTGGGTTAACTGAGTACCAATCTGTTCGTTGTACTGCGCATTAACATCAGATTTCACGTTGGTTAGCTCAACCACAACGATGTCACCGTTGAAATCTTTAGCTTGAGCGAACTCCACTTGACCACTACTTGGCTTCTTCATCGAGAAGACAACATCAGCCAACGGAGAGCTACGATCAATGTTTTCCGAGTCACTGAACGCAAGACCATTTTCAGTCATTAGGTCTTTGTTACCCTTCTTCAGCTCTGCAACCAAATTGTCGGCAAGCTCAATTGCGCTTTGCTCCCCTTTCACTTTCGCCAGCGCCGTTGTCACTTGCTCACGAACTTCGTCTAATGGAAGCACTGTTTCGTCACGCGCATCTTCTACACGAACAACAATCACGTGTTCAGGTGCCACTTCAATGACTTCTGAGTTCAACCCGTCTTCTTTTACTTCAGGGCTTAAAATGGCTTGCATTACAGCAGGTGCTTTTAATAACTCCGGCGCATCAGCTTGAGAAATGAAGTCTGTCGTGTGAATTTCAACTTTGATTGCGTCAGCAGCATCATCCAGAGAATCAGGGTACTCAAATGCGACCGTTTCTAGCTGACTTTGCAGCTCATAGAACTGGTCAATCGCTTGCTGATCTTTTAGCTCTTGCTTGATTTCTGAAGCCACTTCTTCATATGGCTTAGCTACCGAGTCTTTCAACTCGTCCAGTTTAATGATGTGATAGCCAAAATCAGATTTCACCAAACCTGTCACGTCACCAGCCTTCTTCAGAGCAAATGCTGCCTCTTCAAATGCTGGGTCCATAACATCACGCTCTATCCAACCTAGAGAGCCGCCTTCTGAAGCACTGCCAAAGTCATCAGATTTCTCTTCTGCTAGCGTCGCAAAATCTGCACCAGCATTGAGTTCATCCAAAATCGCTTGAGCTTTCGCTTCATCATCACCTTCAATCAGGATGTGACTAACACGACGCTGCTCTTCCGATGAGTACTTATCAAGATGCTCTTGGTAATATTGTTTCGCGTGCTCATCAGAAACGTCAATAGCGTCTTTCAACTGCTGAGCAGAAAGCTCAACATAAGCCACTTTAACCTGTTCAGGACGAGTATAACGCTCTGGATTTTGAGTGTAGTAGTCGTTAATTTCCTGTTCTGACAATTCAGCTTTAGATGCAAAGTCTGACAATGAAAGCGTTACTTTCTTGATTTCACGCGTTTGAGTCAAAAGCTTGCTTTGAGCTTCCACTTCTCCCTCAAGAGAAAAGTCGCTCGCTTGAATTGCAGTCAGGAGTTGATTGCGAACCAAGTCTCTGCGCAGATATTCGGCAAAGCTATCTGGCGAGAAGCCTGCACGACGAAGAGACGCTTGGTAAATCTCTTGGTCAAACTTTCCATCGACTTGGAACTGTGGCATATCGACAATCATGCTACGAACTTGAGAGTCACTGACACGTAGACCTAAAGACTCAGCGTGTTGCTCTAGCAGCAAATCGTTAATCATTCGGTCAAGTACTGACTTGCGGAAAGACTCAACGTAGTTTGGGTCTGCTAGCAGAGTTGAGAAATAATCACCAAGCTGAGCTTGCATGCGATTACGTTCGTTCTGATAAGCTTGTTCAAACTCACCACGACCAATCTCGACGTTACCAACCTTTGCCGCTGAGTTATTGCTACCGCCAACGATGTAGCTGCCAACACCGGCAAAGACAAAAGATAGGATGATTAATCCAAGGATAATTTTAACCGCGATGCTATTAACGCCTTCGCGTAATCGATCCATCATATTTAAAACACTCTCCGCGTGTAGACCGCATTAGCTCTAATCATCGCTAACACGACGTACATTATAATTAAAATCAGATAGCGCGATAATACCAGAAAAAGAAATGCGCATCAGTATGATGCGCATAATTTAAAAAGGTTCGATAAAAACTGCCGCTATCGGCAATTTTCAGACTAGTTGCAAGAGTCTTTTAGAGCTTTACCAGCTTTGAACGCAGGAACTTTTGCTTCTGCGATTTGAATTTCTTCACCAGTCTTTGGGTTACGACCTGTACGAGCGGCACGAGTACGTACGCTGAATGTACCGAAACCAACTAGAGCAACTTGGTCGCCAGACTGAAGAGTGTCGCCCACAGCTTCAATGAATGCGTCTAGAGCGCGGCCTGCTGAAGCTTTTGAAAGGTCAGCGTTTTCTGCAATTTTTTCTACTAATTGTGTTTTATTCACTGTGATTCCCCTTTGCGCCACCTGTTATTATTTTTAAAGGCAGCTTTCGTTCCATTTCAATTTTAAAGTAACTCCAACCCCTTATACAACAAGGCCTGAAGCTATGTGGGTAACGTTAGCGTCCAAAAAAAACGCTGACAAGCCTTTTTATGCTTATCAGCGTAATCTTTTACTTATTTTTGCTGCACATCACTATTTTACAGCAGCAATTTCGACACCTGACGGGTCTTTTTCTAGCGCAACTTTAAGAACATCATCAATCCATTGCACCGGAATCACCTTAAGATCAGCGATAACGTTGTCTGGAATCTCTTCCAAATCACGCTCATTATCTTTAGGAATCAGTACCGTTTTGATGCCTCCACGGTGTGCCGCCAGTAGTTTTTCTTTCAAACCACCGATAGGTAAAACTTCACCACGAAGGGTAATTTCACCTGTCATTGCCACTTCAGCTTTTACCGGGTTACCTGTCAGGCTAGAAACAAGCGCTGTACACATTGCGATACCTGCACTTGGACCATCTTTCGGCGTTGCACCTTCAGGAACGTGGACATGAATATCACGTTTCTCATAAAAGTCAGAGTTGATGCCCAATTTCACCGCACGAGAACGAACTACTGTCATCGCCGCTTGAATCGATTCTTGCATCACATCGCCAAGAGAGCCAGTTTGAGTCAATTTACCTTTGCCCGGCATCGCTTCTGTTTCAATCGTGAGAAGATCACCACCGACTTCAGTCCAAGCCAGACCCGTTACCTGACCAATACGATTGCTGTCGTCCGCTTTTCCGTAATCGTGACGCTGAACACCTAAGTACTCTTTTAGGTTATCCATGTTCACAGTGACCGTTTTAAGGCTGCTGTCGAGCAGGATGTTTTTCACCGCTTTACGGCAGATCTTCGAGATTTCACGCTCTAGGCTACGTACACCCGCTTCACGTGTGTAGTAACGAATAATGCCGATGATTGCAGAATCTTCAATCTCAATTTCACCCAGTTTCAAACCGTTACGTTTGATCTGTTTCTCTACTAAGTGACGTTTCGCAATATTGAGTTTCTCGTCCTCGGTGTAACCCGATAGACGAATTACTTCCATACGGTCTAACAGAGGACCTGGAATATTCATTGAGTTAGACGTCGCAACAAACATCACGTCAGATAGGTCGTAATCCACCTCTAGATAGTGGTCGTTAAATGCGTTGTTTTGCTCTGGATCGAGTACCTCTAATAGAGCTGATGAAGGATCGCCGCGCATGTCAGAAGACATTTTGTCGATCTCATCCAAAAGAAACAGCGGGTTTTTAACACCGACTTTGGACATCTTCTGAATCAGTTTGCCTGGCATAGAACCAATGTAAGTACGGCGGTGACCACGGATTTCAGCTTCATCACGTACACCACCCAACGCCATGCGAGTGTATTTACGGCCAGTAGCCGCCGCAATTGAGCGACCCAAGGATGTTTTACCAACACCTGGAGGCCCTACTAGACACAAGATTGGCCCTTTAAGCTTGTTAATGCGATTCTGTACCGCTAAGTACTCTAGAATACGTTCTTTAACGCGCTCCAGACCATAATGATCTTCATTCAGCACTTCTTCGGCTTTTGCCAGATTCTTCTTAACTTTTGAGCGTTTGTGCCACGGTACACCCAACATCCAATCAATGTAGCCACGAACAACCGTTGCTTCCGCAGACATTGGCGACATCATCTTCAGCTTCTGTAGCTCTTGCTCGGTCTTTTCGCGCGCTTCTTGCGGCATCTTAGAGTCGACGATTTTCTGCTTCAGCGTTTCGAACTCATCAACACCATCTTCAGTCTCACCCAGTTCTTTCTGGATGGCTTTCATCTGCTCATTCAGATAGTACTCACGCTGAGATTTTTCCATCTGCTTTTTAACGCGTGTACGAATACGTTTTTCAACTTGAAGCAGGTCAATCTCCGATTCCATCTGCCCCATCAGGAACTCAAGACGGTCGGTCACGTCCAACGTTTCCAGCACGATTTGCTTATCTGCCAGTTTTAGTGGCATGTGAGCAGCAATCGTATCAGCAAGGCGAGCCGCTTCGTCGATACCGTTGAGTGATGTTAGAACTTCAGGTGGAATTTTCTTGTTTAGCTTGATGAAGCCTTCAAACTGATTAATCGCACTGCGAACAATCACTTCTTCTTCGCGTTCATCGAGCTGCTCTGTCGTCAGATATTCTGCGTCAGCAGTAAAGAATTCGTCTTCTTCAAATTTATGAATTTTTGCACGTTGCTGGCCTTCAACCAACACTTTCACTGTCCCGTCCGGCAGTTTTAGCAATTGAAGAATGGTTGCCACGGTACCGACATCAAACAAATCGTCTTTTGCTGGCTCATCAGTTTCGGCTTTTTTCTGCGCAACTAGCAGTATTTGCTTGTTGTTATCCATTGCCGCTTCAAGGCAAGCAATCGACTTTTCACGTCCAACAAACAAAGGAATTACCATGTGCGGGTAAACGACTACATCTCTTAGAGGTAGTACGGGGATCTCGATACGTTCGGAACGTTCCAAGTTCATATTCTTCTCTCTTCCGCTTAGTCTTATGAGCAGTATATGGGGGCTAATTGGTTGGATTCAATGAAAGAATAAAAAAAAGGAGGTAAATGATTACCTCCTTAAATTATTCATTAATTTATGTGAATCTGATTAAGATTCTGCGCCCGCGGCCTGATTATCCGAGTTGCTGTAAATCAGCAGTGGGTCAGACTCACCATTAATCACTGATTCATCAATGACGACTTTGCTAACGTCATTCATGGATGGAAGCTCATACATGGTTTCCAACAGGACGCCTTCCAAGATTGAACGTAATCCACGAGCACCTGTTTTACGTTCCATCGCTTTCTTCGCAATAGCACGTAGAGCGTCTTCGCGGAATTCAAGCTCAGAGTCTTCTAGCTCGAACAACGCTGCGTACTGTTTGGTCAACGCGTTCTTAGGCTCACACAAGATCTGAATCAGTGCTTCTTCATCCAGCTCTGTTAGCGTTGTTGTCACAGGTAGACGACCGATGAACTCTGGGATCAGGCCATATTTAACCAAATCTTCTGGTTCAACCTGAGTGAAGAGCTCACCTACTGTCTTCGTTTCGTCTTTAGAGCGGACTTCAGCTCCAAAACCAATACCTGTACCCGTCGCAACACGCTGCTCAATCACTTTATCTAGGCCCGCAAATGCACCACCACAGATAAATAGGATCTTAGATGTGTCAACTTGAAGGAATTCTTGTTGAGGATGCTTACGCCCACCTTGAGGTGGAACTGAAGCCACAGTACCTTCAATCAGTTTTAGCAACGCCTGCTGAACACCTTCACCGGACACGTCACGAGTGATTGATGGGTTTTCAGCCTTACGTGAAATCTTATCGATTTCATCAATGTACACGATGCCGCGCTCGGCTTTTGCTACGTCATAGTCGCATTTCTGCAGTAGCTTCTGAATGATGTTTTCAACATCCTCACCTACGTAACCAGCTTCGGTTAGCGTAGTGGCATCCGCCATTGTGAATGGTACATCTAGGAAACGCGCTAATGTCTCAGCCAGTAATGTTTTACCACTACCCGTAGGACCAATAAGAAGGATGTTGCTCTTACCGAGCTCAACACCTTCACTAGTCGTGTCTCCATTACGTAAACGCTTATAGTGGTTATAAACGGCTACTGCTAGCACTTTCTTAGCGTAATCTTGGCCAATCACGTAATCATCAAGGTGTTCACGAATCTCTCTTGGCACTGGCAGTGCTTCCGATTGTTTCTTCGGCAGAACATCTTTGATTTCTTCACGAATAATGTCGTTACACAAATCGACACATTCGTCACAAATGTAAACGGATGGACCAGCGATTAGCTTGCGAACTTCGTGCTGGCTTTTGCCGCAGAAAGAGCAGTAAAGAAGCTTACTACTACCGCTCTCTTTGCTTTTGTCTGTCATTCGCTAACCTCTTAGCCTTTACTCTTTATGATCTGAGTGTATATCAATTATAGCCAAAATGCTCTGGCAATTATTACTCACCGCGATGAGTCAGCACTGCATCGACCAAACCGTATTCAACAGCTTGATCAGCGGCCATAAAGTTATCACGGTCAGTGTCACGCTCAATCACCTCAAGAGGTTGACCTGTGTGTTCAGCAAGTAACTTGTTCAGTTTCTGCTTGATGGTCAGGATTTCCTGAGCGTGGATTTGGATGTCAGACGCCTGGCCTTGGAAACCGCCCAGAGGCTGATGAATCATCACGCGAGAGTTTGGTAGTACATAACGCTTGCCTGGTGCACCACCAGCAAGAAGGAAAGCACCCATTGAGCACGCTTGGCCCATACATACTGTACTAACGTTTGGCTTGATGAACTGCATCGTATCGTAGATCGACATACCTGCAGTTACACTGCCGCCCGGCGAGTTGATGTAGAGGAAAATATCTTTATCAGGATTTTCAGATTCTAAGAAAAGCAGCTGCGCCACGACAAGATTTGCCATGTGGTCTTCCACTTGACCAGTTAAGAAAATCACGCGCTCTTTTAATAAACGAGAGTAAATATCGTAAGAACGTTCACCGCGGGAAGTCTGTTCAACCACCATTGGTACCAGCGCGTCTAAAATTGGTGACATTGCATTTTTTTCTTGGTAGCTCATATTCTTATGTCCCTAAAATAAATGGCCCGGATGATAAATATCATACGGACCATTGTTAGCAGAATAGTTAACGTTCCGTCAACCTTCTACGCAAGATATTGCTTATTAAGCTGGCTGCTGTTGGTTCATTAGCTCGTTGAAGCTAACTTCTTTCTCAGAAACCTGTGCTTTAGCGATGATTGCATCGATAGCTTGCTCTTCAAGCGCAACGTTACGCATGTTGTCCATCATCTGAGTGTTTTGCTCGTAGTAAGCAATTACTTCTGATGGATCTTCGTATGCTGTAGCCATTTCTTCGATAAGCGCTTTCACTTTCTCATCGTCAGCTTTTAGCTCTTCAGACTTGATTACTTCACCTAGAAGAAGACCAACAACTACGCGACGCTTAGCTTGCTCTTCGAACAGTTCACGTGGAAGTTGCTCAGCTGCTTCTGGGTTGCCACCAAAACGCTGTGCAGCTTGCTGACGTAGTGTACCGATCTCTTGATCGATAAGTGCAGCTGGCACGTCGATTTCATTTTCGTTAACTAGACCGTCAATCGCTTGCTCTTTGATGCGGTTTTTAACTGCTTGCTTAAGCTCACGCTCCATGTTCTTACGAACTTCAGCTTTAAGAGCGTCAACGCCACCTTCAGCTACACCGAACTTAGAAACGAACTCATCGTTGATTTCTGGAAGCTCACGAGCTTCAACCTTGTTCACTTTGATCGCGAACTTAGCTGCTTTACCTTTTAGGTTTTCAGCGTGGTAATCTTCTGGGAATGTTACGTCGATGTCGAATTCCATACCCGCTGTTTTACCAGTGATACCGTCTTCGAAACCAGGAATCATGCGACCTGCGCCCATTTCTAGTGGGAAGTTCTCAGCTTTACCACCTTCGAACTCTTCGCCGTCGATAGAACCAACGAAATCGATAGTTGCACGAGTACCTTCTTCAGCAGCTGAATCAACTTCTGCCCAAGTAGCTTGTTGCTTACGTAGAGTTTCGATCATCTCTTCAACGTCAGCGTCTTGAACTTCAGTTGTTGGCTTTTCAACAGTGATGTTCTCTAGACCTTTCAGCTCAACTTCTGGGTAAACTTCAAAAGTTGCGTTGAATACTAGATCTTCACCTTCTTTGCTCTCTACTGGAGCGAAAGTTGGTGCGCCTGCTGGGTTGATTTTTTCTTTAACGATCGCTTCGATGAAGTGGCGTTGCATTACTTCACCCATTACGTCTTGACGTACTGCTTTGCCGTACATCTTCGCAACCATTTTCAGAGGCACTTTGCCTTTACGGAAACCATCGAAACGACGGTTTTTAGCGATGTTGCGTAGTTCAGCTGTTACAGCATCTTCGATGTTAGCAGCAGGAACAGTAATGTTTAGACGGCGCTCTAGGCCCTCTAGCGTTTCAACAGTAACTTGCATTATTCATTAACCTCAAAACTGGCTCAGACTGAGCTGAGCGTATGTGCCCTAAAACCTTGAAAAGTTCAGGACCCATCCTTGTTTGCGCTCTAAGAGCACTCTTCGTAAATCGAGTATCGATAACCAAACGAGTCAGTTACCGGACTAATTAGCGATATCTTTCCAACCAAGTTGGTGAAAGGTATCTCCGATTAGCCTCAGGATAAAAATTCAGACGCAGCATTCTACCGACCTCGTCGGTCACTGTCGAGCCGATCCCTAACATAGGCCAGGCTTTACCCTAAAAACTCAGTTAACTGCTATAAAAAACATCAATCAAGCAGCTAACCGTTCCAGAAATGGGGACATTAATCGGTTTTTCAAGAGAAACTAATCTTTTTTCTGAATTAAACGAGAAAACTAGATCCAAGTCCGGTTTTGTTCCTCATTTTCGTTACACAACTAAACACACCTGTAACAAAAAACATTACCCTAAGTTATCAGTAGTACCTCAATTACAGGGAATGTAATGTCACCTTTTCGTCGGGCAAATGCCTACCTGCTCATTCTTTACCTGTTCTGCCTCATTGTTGGCTCTCAATGGGTATGGAATTACCACTATCAATCCCTACTCGACGAACATCAGGCGCAGCTTGATCGCTTTGCTAGCCACATTGCCTCAAGACTGGATAAGTACGCTCACCTCCCCCAGTTGCTTGCTAAAGATACCGAGCTGATTTCAGCTTTAATGCAGCCTGACAACCCGGCTCAACTAGACATCACGAACCGCTATCTTGAGAACGTCAATAACATCATCCAAGCGTCCGATACTTATCTGATTGATCGGGTCGGCAACACCATTGCGGCCAGTAACTGGAATTTGGAGCGCTCGTTTATTGGCAAAAACTTTTCGTGGCGCCCCTATTTTTCTGAAGCAGTAAAAGGCAACTCCAGCCAGTATTTCGCGCTCGGCTCGACCTCTGGGCAAAGAGGTTATTACTATTCGTTCCCTGTCGTGTACGCAGGTGAAATAGCCGGCGTTATTGTGGTCAAGATGGATCTGTCTGCAATCGAAGAGAACTGGAAGGGGAAGCAAAATACATTTGTTGCGACCGACAGCTACGACGTGATTTTCATGTCGAGCAACCCACAATGGTTATTTAAAAGCCTGCTCACTCTGACAGAAGCAGAGCGGAATCAGATTTCCAACAGCCGTCAATACCTAGATAAAGACATAAAATCTCTCGGGCTGGTTGGGCAACTCGATAAGGCCCAGTCTGAGCTCGAAAACCATTTGCTCGGCTGGATACAAGGCGACTACATTGTCTCCAGTCGAACGCTTTCCTTGCTCGATCTTACCATTCGTGTATTGACTGAGAAGATAACCGTTTTTTGGTCCACGTTAAGTTTCGCTCTAATACTGACTCTGCTGTTTGTAATTGCATTTTTAACACTGCAACTGACCTACCAAAGGCATCTCAAAAAGCGCCAGTTTGAGCAACTGCAGTCTGAAGCAAAACAAAAGCTGGAATTTCTGGTTCTTGAAAGAACGTCTGAATTACAGGCCGAAGTGTTAGAACGCTCCCGCACCGAACAAATGCTGCGTCAAACACAAGACGAGTTAATCCAAGCCGCTAAACTGGCAGTTCTCGGCCAAATGTCTGCCAGTATTAGCCATGAGTTAAACAATCCACTCGCCGCGATTCGAAGCTTTGCAGACAATGGCCGCCGCTTTCTTGATAAAAACAAACTTGAGCGTGTCGACGACAATCTCAGCCGAATCTCAGCGTTGACTGATCGGATGGCCAAAATCAGCAGTCAATTAAAATCCTTTACGCGCAAATCAGACACCAGCGACAAAAGCGTTCTCGATATCGAACCTATCCTGCTCTCAGCGAAGGAACTGGTTGCACCTCAGATAAAATCTTATCGGGTAGAATTAGCCACACAGTTTAATCACACCACAGGCTCCGCCGAGGTAAACGCAATTCAGCTAGAACAGGTTTTGATTAATCTAATCACTAACGCTGCACAAGCAGTGGAAGAGCAGGACAAGCGCATTGTCGAACTCCGCACTGAACAAACAGAGGCATCGATCATGATCTACATCGATGACAACGGCCCTGGGATTAAAAAAGATCAAGCTAAGCACCTCTTTGAGCCATTCTTTACTACGAAGAAAAATGGCTTGGGTCTTGGCCTGTCGATTTCCCAACAGATCATTAAAGCGATGGATGGCCAGTTAACCGTGGAAACCTCGCCATATGGCGGAGCAAGGTTTGCCATACAGTTACCATTTCATGTTTCGACTGTAAGAGATAACGCAAAGGAATCTTGATGTACGACGTCTTTTTTATCGATGACGAAAGCGATATTCGCTTAGCCATAGAGCAGAGCTTCGAGTTAGAAGAAATATCCGCACAATTTTTTTCCAGTGCCGAAGATGCACTTCTTGCCATTAAGCAGGACGGTTTGCCAAAAGTGGTCATTTCCGATATCTGCTTGCCCGGTCTTTCCGGTGAAAACCTGCTTTCAACGGTGCTGCATCAGGACAAAGATGTTCCCGTCATTCTCATTACGGGCCATGGAGATATCTCCATGGCTGTCAACGCCCTCAGAAACGGCGCGTATGACTTTATCGAGAAGCCCTTCCCCATCGATCGCTTAATCGATACCACACGACGAGGATTGGAAAAGCGTGACCTCACACTGGAGAATCAGGAACTCAAACGCAGTCTCAAAGCGAGTCAGACCCTCGGCCCTAGGATCATCGGCGACACACCGTCAATACAGATGCTGAGAGAGACCATTTCACATATTGCCGATACCGACGCCGATATTCTCTTATTCGGTGAAACAGGGACAGGCAAAGAGCTGGTTGCTCGTTCGATTCACGAACAAAGTTCAAGACGCGACGCGAACTTTGTCGCCATCAACTGTGGCGCAGTGCCTGAGAACCTCATCGAGAGTGAGCTCTATGGCCACGAGAAAGGAGCATTTACTGGTGCAGAAACTAAGCGTATCGGTAAGTTTGAGCATGCTCAGGGCGGAACCTTATTCCTTGATGAGATTGAATCCATGCCAATGCAGGCACAAATTCGACTGTTACGCGTCCTTCAGGAGCGCGTAATTGAAAGAGTGGGCTCGAATGAGCTGTTACCATTGGATATAAGAGTCATTGCCGCTACAAAAGTGGATCTTAAGAAAGCAGCAGAGGCAGGAGAATTTCGTCAAGATCTCTACTACCGCCTTAACATCGTCACGCTGGATTTACCTGCACTGAGAGAGCGCAAGGAAGATATCGCGGCTCTGTTCCACCACTTCCTGTTAGTTGCCGCTTCACGCTATGGAAAAAGCGCCCCTGCGCTTCCAAACAGCGCACTGAGTCAGCTTTTAAGCCACGATTGGCCCGGTAATGTCCGCGAGCTAAGAAACGCAGCCGAACGTTTCGTCTTGCTGGGTAAGCTGACTCAATTTGGGGAAAGTATCGAGCAAAGTAATCAACCACTCTCACTGGCGACACAAGTGGCTGAGTTCGAAAGAAGTGCAATAGAGCAAGCCTTGCTCGAGTCTGGAGGCAGTATCAAACAAACCATGGACAAGCTCAGTCTGGCGAGAAAAACGCTCTACGACAAAATGCAGCGTTACGGGCTAGACAAGGCCAACTACAAAGCCGATTAATCATAGTAATAACTAAGCCAGCATCAGATGCTGGCTTAGTTAATTTAGGTTCTCAACATCACATCGAGCTGATCGACCAGTTCTGCCCAATCGGCATCTTCTTCTATCGCTTCTTTTAGAAACGCGGCCTGTGAAGGCGACCAGAAAAAGGCTTCATGCAGTGCAGTGCCGACCACCAGCCCACTGTGGTGATTAACAAATTCCCGAATGCTGTCGTCGGAGCTCGCTAACCCAAGTTGCTGAAACAAATCACGCATTGAGTGTTGGTGCATTTCCATAATGTCCTCACTCGATTCTTACAACAAACAACTAAGCCACAATTACAGTAACTATTCCTCTTTAACTATAGACCGAATCGCTCCGAGCAAAAAAAAGCCTCACATCGACAGTGAGACTTTTTCATTAGAACTCAGGAAGCACTTACTTGGTTATGATTTCAGGCCCCATTAGCGTCGTCGGAAGCCAAGTCGATACCCATGGCACATAAGTAACGATAATGAGGAACAAGAACATTACCGCCACCCAAGGGAGCGCCGCCTTGACCACTTGCATCATCGACATTTTAGCGACCCCGGCCGTCACAAACAGGTTGAGCCCGACAGGCGGAGTGATCATCCCGATTTCCATGTTCACGACCATCATGATACCTAGGTGAATAGGGTCGATGCCCAGTGCAATCGCAATTGGGAACACCAACGGAGCAACAATGATCAGCAGACCCGACGGCTCCATAAACTGACCACCAATCAGAAGCAAGACATTAACCACGATTAGGAAGGTGATCGGCCCAAGGCCAGCAGATAACATCGACTCAGTAATCATCTGCGGGATGCGCTCTTCTGTTAGTACGTGCTTAAGAATCAAGGCATTTGCAATGATAAACAGCAACATAATAGTCAGCTTGCCCGCTTCATACAGCGTATGCTTAGTGTCTTTATGGACAAATGCTTGGAAAATCTTGACGATGGCTGGTTTACCATTCTCTTTCTCTGCGAAAGGACCCATGTCTTTGTAGACGAAATTCGCAATAAAGAAGGAATAGACCGCTGCAACCGCTGCAGCTTCAGTCGGCGTGAAAATACCACCGTAGATACCGCCTAGAATGATCACGACCAGTAGTAGACCCCAGCTTGCGTCTTTCGCGGCATCAAACATTTCACCCCAGCCAACGAATGGCTGTTTTGGCAGATTTTTCACGCGCGCTGCAATATAGATAGCAATCATCAGCATCACGCCCGCCAGAAGACCTGGAATCACACCGCCGAGGAACATACGACCAACCGACACGTCCGTCGCAGCGGCATATACAACCATAACGATTGACGGTGGAATCAAGATACCTAACGTACCCGCGTTACAAATCACCCCAGCGGCAAAGTCTTTGGAGTAACCGTTTTTGATCATACCTGCGATAACGATACTACCGATGGCAACAACCGTGGCCGGAGACGAACCTGATAACGCGGCGAACATCATACACGCGACGACAGAAGCCATCGCCAATCCGCCACGGAACCAACCGACCATTGCAATAGCAAAACGAATAATTCGCTTAGCCACACCACCCGTCGACATAAAGCTTGATGCTAAAATAAAGAATGGAATAGCGAGTAAGGTGTAGTGACCGGCGAACGCGTTGAACAGGGTTTGGGCTACTGAGGCTAAAGAAGCGTCAGAGTGCATCATCAAAAACAGAATGCTCGATAGACCAAGCGATACAGCGATTGGCACACCAATCAGCATAAAGCCAACCACCATTACGAATAAAAACAAAATATCCATGGTTTAGCTCTCCTTGCTCTTATCGTCGGCTTTTTTCGGCTCCATCGCTTCACCAGCGTCTTTGAGCTCTTCTTTCAGTGCCTCAAGTTCTTCTTCCGCTTCATGACCTGCAATCAAGCGGTCTAATTTACCTGTTGCGATTTGTACGGTGATTTGAATAAAACGGAATGTCATCAGCGCCATGCCAATTGGCAGCGCCATGTAAGGAATAAAGCGTGGAAGCTTTTCGTAGCGCTCACCTTCATTCAGCCAGTCAGCTAGGAACTGCAATATTTCAGGCATTGGAATATCGTCGGTTTCATACCAAGCACGTTCAGTGACAAACGGATACCAATAGTTCCAAGAACCAACCAGAAGAAGAATTGAGAATGCTAAACAGCAAGCCGCTGCAAGTAACGCGTAGACTTTACGCAGTTGGTCTGGTGCCATGTTGATGATGACATCGACACCAATGTGAAAGTGTTTTTTTACGCCATAAGACGCACCGACTAGAACCATCCAGGCAAAAAGGAAAACGGTGAGCTCAAGAGCCCAAAGAATGTTGTCGTTAAAGACATATCGAAAAATTACATTAGCAAAGGTTAGCAGTGTCATTGCTCCCAAGAAAAACGCAATCAGCGTTTCCTCGATAGCATCTGTCACCTTTCCTATTCTGGCAAAAATTGACTGTTCCATAGTTACATCGCTTTGATCACCCGTTGGTCGCGCCTAACAGGTATTGCAGGGTAAAAAAGGCCCTCCTCCCGATTCGGAGGGCCAATAGTCAGGGATGTTTTTATTATCGTGTTACTGGTTTGAAGCCAATGCAGCTTCGATAAGGTCAGAGCCGATGTCTTTTTCAAACTTCTTCCAAACAGGTTGCAACGCAGTAACCCATTGCTGACGCTGCTCTGGCGTCAATGTACGAACTTCACCACCCGCTTCAATGATGTTGTTCTTATTCGCTAGGTTCACCTTAGCTGACTCTGCATTACGCTGTGCAGTGACTTCCTGAATAATGGTATTCAGTTGTTCACGCTGATCTGCTGGGAGTTTTTTCCAGAAGTCGTTCGAGGTAACCACAAGGTAATCTAGGATACCGTGGTTGGTTTCTGTAATACCGTCCTGAACTTCAAAGAACTTCTTACCGTAAATGTTTGACCAAGTGTTTTCTTGGCCGTCAATAACCTTAGTTTGTAGACCGCCATACACTTCTTTAAACGACATCTTCTGTGGGTTCGCACCTAGTTGCTCAAACTGCGCTACCAATACATCAGAAGCCTGAACACGGAATTTAAGACCTTTAGCATCTTCAGGTGACAGTAGTGGCTTGTTTGCCGACATTTGCTTCATGCCGTTATGCCAGAAAGCTAGGCCTTGCAGACCACGACGCTTCATTGCATTTTTCAGCTTCTCACCAGACTCTGAGTTTTGGAAACGGTCAACGGCGTCAACGTCTTCGAATAGGAATGGCAGATCGAAAATACGGTATTTCTTCGTGAACTTTTCAAACTTAGAAAGAGAAGGGGCAGCAAGTTGCACGTCACCGTTTAGAAGCGCTTCCAGTACTTTGTTGTCATCGTAAAGTGTCGAGTTCGGGAAAACCTGCATACACACTTTTCCGTTCATCTCTTCGTTAACACGTTTTTCCAGCAGTGAAGCCGCAATACCTTTAGGGTGCTTATCTGTATTCGTTACGTGGCTGAACTTGATCACAGTCTCGCCTGGGTCACAGTTAGCGGCCGCATTAAAACTGGTTACAGCGAGAATCGAAGCAGATAGTAGGGTCAAAGGCTTTAGCATTGTTTTTCTCCTTGTTAATAGAACAACCCCATCACTGGGTGTTGATATATTTATAAGGGCAATAACTAAGCCAACTTATGAAAATAAATTTAATCTTTATATTTCAATGAATTAAATTCAGCCCTATGCGGAAAAATAATTATAAACAGATTTATTAGATAAAAATGGGTGGGAAATGACACATCGAAACTTCTCGAATGTGTCATTTTACACATATTTAACATTACCCAAACGTTAGATAAACAAATGGCAGCGCCATGCTGCCATTTTTATTACATGAGATTTGAGAGTCAGCAAGGAGACTGACTGGCTCCCCCTCTCAAGACAAACACGAATTTCATATTCATGTTGATGCTATAAGCATAGTCGTTATTGATATTTTTATTAAAAATAAGTTTTTATCTAGCCGAATTAAGGGCGAACACACTCCCAACTCGGACAGCAAGCCAGTCCGATTCTCCCCCGTACTTGGTTGGGAGTGTGTTCAATCTTATTAATGGAACTCTATCCTTTGTTCTGTTTTCGCATCAAAGAATACCGCTTTTGACAGATCAAAATGCAGGGGAGCAACCTGGCCAACACGAGCATCAAACTCCGGAGACAGTCGACATGCCACCTCCTGATCGTTGACCTTAATCATCGCGATAGTATCTGGCCCAGTGGGTTCCAGAACCTCAAGTTGCAGATCAAGTTGCGTGGTAGCGCTCGATTCCTCATTTTCTTTTTCTGTAATGTGCTCTGGGCGTAAACCAATCACAACTTCCTTACCATCTTGCTCACGCATTGAGTTAGGTAAACGGATATGGTGTTCCTGATCGTTACCACCTTTAACTTTAATCACAGGCTGCTGTTCATCATCAAGATCAACCATGGTCTTAATGAAGTTCATCGATGGTGATCCCATAAAACCGGCAACAAACATATTGTTGGGCGTATTGTAGATTTCCTGAGGTGTGCCCAGTTGCTGCAATTCACCATCTTTCATCACGGCAATGCGATCAGCCAAAGTCATGGCTTCAATCTGATCATGAGTAACATAAACAATGGTGGTATTGAGTTGCTGATGAAGGCGTTTGATCTGATGACGCATTTCGACACGGAGTTTTGCGTCCAGATTCGATAATGGTTCATCAAACAGATATAACTTAGGTCGACGCGCTAAGGCTCGTCCCATCGCAACACGCTGACGCTGACCACCTGATAGCTGAGATGGCTTACGGTCAAGCAGATGGTCGATTTGTAGCATCTCTGCCACACGCTGCACTTCAGCATTAATCTCAGCCTCGAGCATTTTACGGATCTTAAGGCCAAACGCGATGTTGCCACGCACCGTCATGTTCGGGTACAAAGCGTACGACTGGAAAACCATCGCAATATCACGATCTTTTGGCTCCACGACTGAGACATCACGGCCATCGATCACGATTTCACCTGAACTGATACCTTCTAGGCCAGCAATGGTATTCATCAGGGTTGATTTACCACAGCCCGATGGGCCAACCAAAATCAGAAACTCCCCCGAGTCAATGCTGATATCGATTCCCTTGAGGGTTTCCTGTTCCGCTTTTGGGTAGGTTTTACGGATCTGTTTGAGTTCTAAAGTTGCCATTATGATTATCCTTTTACTGATCCGGCGGTCAGGCCACGAACAAAATATTTTCCTGCCAGCACGTAAACCAGCAACGTCGGTAGAGCGGCGATGATGGCCGCGGCCATATCCACGTTGTATTCCTTCACACCTGTACTGGTATTCACTAGGTTGTTAAGTGCTACTGTAATCGGCTGTGTGTCGGATCCTGAATACACCACACCAAACAAGAAATCGTTCCAGATCGATGTGAACTGCCAAATCACGGTCACCATGATGATTGGCGTTGAAAGTGGCAGCAGGATTTTGAAGAAGATGGTAAAGAAGCCCGCCCCATCCAATTTTGCTGCTTTGATCAACTCATCAGGAATGCTGATGTAGAAGTTGCGGAAGAACAACGTCGTAAAAGCCATACCGTAGATAACGTGAACGGTCACTAAGCCCGCCGTTGTATTCGCTAAGCCCAACTTACCTAGTACCGCCGCCATAGGCAGCAAGATGACCTGAAATGGGATAAAACAGCCAAACAGCAATAAGCTAAAGAAGAGGTTCGAGCCACGGAACTGCCACTTAGTCACAACATAGCCATTGAAAGCGCCAAGTAAGGTTGAGATCGCAACAGCAGGGATTACCATCTGGAAAGAGTTCCAGAAATAGCCTTTCACACCTTCACATTTCACTCCAGTGCAAGCTCCGTCCCAAGCTTTATACCAAGCATCAAACACCCACTCTTTAGGTAGGCTCATCAAATTACCCGCTTTGATATCTGGTAAGGTTTTGAATGACGTGATGACCATGACAAACAATGGCATCAGGTAAACCAGACAGAAGAAAATCAGCGCTGAGTATATGAACAGGCGAGCAAAATTCATGTTATTGGTCATGATTTTTTCTCCCTAAGCTCGGAATACAAATACGGCACCAGAATGGCAAGAATTCCGGCTAGCATCATCATGGCACTGGCAGCACCAAGGCCAATCTGACCACGCGTAAATGAATGGGCATACATAAACAATGCAGGTAAATCCGAGGAATAACCCGGCCCCCCAGCCGTCATTGCGGTCACTAAATCAAAACTCTTAATCGCTATATGCGATGTAATAATTACCGCGCTGAAGAACACAGGCCTTAGGCAAGGAAGAATAATTTTTACGTAAATCGTCGGTAGGTTAGCACCATCAATTTGAGCGGCTTTGATGATCGATGAATCGATACCACGAAGACCCGCGAGGAACATCGCCATTACAAAACCAGAAGATTGCCATACTGCAGCGATGACTAACGTGTAAACCGCCATATCAGAGTCTACCAACCAGTCGAATTTGAAGTCTGTAAATCCCCAGTCGTGCATCAGTTTCTCGATGCCCAGACCTGGGTTTAGAATCCATTTCCAAGCCGTACCAGTAACAATGAACGACAACGCCATCGGATAGAGATAAATAGTACGAATCGCCCCTTCCTGACGAATATTTTGATCGAGCAATATTGCTAGACCGACACCTAAGCCGATTGCGACCAGCATAAATAGCAGGCCAAAAATGCCTAAGTTTGAAATCGAAGTGATCCAACGGTCGTTGTCCATTAGCTTTTCGTACTGGGTAAAACCGACAAAATTAAAGCTAGGTAGAAATCGAGAGTTGGTCATAGATAGTGCGGCAGTCCAGAAGATGTAGCCGTAAATACACACCACAGTAACCAACATGGTCGGTGCTAATACGATCTTCGGTAGCCAGGTTTGTAGCCTGTCAGCAAAGCTTGGCTTATAGACAGACTGACTTTTTGACCCAGTCAAAACATGCTCCATAACGAATCCTTGTGACACTTTCCCTGAAAGTAAGTCTTAGAAGGAAAGGACAAGCAGGCTCCCCACAAGCCTGCCTGCCCTTGGGGGTGACAGAATAAAGCGCCGTTAGATCGCCGCTTTTACTGCTTTCGCCAGTTTCTGCGCGGCGTCTTGCGGATTGGCATCTTTGTCGTTAAAGAAGTTAGTCACAACGTCAAAGATCGCGCCTTGTGCGTAGCTGGTTGTTGACATGCCGTGCGCCATACTTGGTACGAGATCACCGGATTTCGCCGTCGCTTTAAACTCGTCCATTGAATCCAGTGCACACTTATCAAACTTCGACATATCCATATCCAGACGCACTGGAATAGAACCTTTATTCAGGTTGAACACTTCTTGGAATTTAGGGTCAAGAATGGTGGCTGCCAACGCTTTTTGCGCTTGTTGGTTGCCTGATTCGCCTAGCTCAAAGAAAGCAAAGCTGTCGACGTTATGAGTAAACTGACCTGCGGTACCCGGAGCTGGCACACAGACATAATCTTTACCTGCCACTTTGCCGGCTGCTGAGAATTCGCCTTTCGCCCAGTCACCCATGATTTGCATCGCCGCTTCACCATTGATCACCATAGAAGTCGCAACATTCCAGTCACGACCCGGCGAGTTCGAGTCGATGTAATCATGCATTTTCTGGAATTTGGCAAACACTTCGACCATCTTATCGCCAGACAGAACATCCATATCCAACTCAACAAAAGCTTTCACGTAGTCTTCGCTGCCTAGAACATCAAGCGCAACCGCTTCAAACACGGTTGCGTCCTGCCATGGCTGACCGCCGTGAGCCAGCGGGATTAGACCTGCTGCTTTAATTTTGTCACCTGCGACAAAAAACTCATCCAAGGTCGTTGGGACTTTTGCGCCCGCTTTTTCAAATACCGCTGGGTTTGCCCAAAGCCAGTTCACACGGTGAACGTTGACTGGTACAGCCACAAAATCACCGTCCCACTTCATAACGTCGGTCACCATTTTTGGTACAACGCCATCCCAGTTACCTTTTTCTGCAACGTCATCAAGGTTAGTCAGAAAGCCCAGACCACCCCACTCTTGAATGTCGTGACCTTTGATCTGCGCCGCTGAAGGTGGGTTGCCTGACACCGCGCGAGTTTTCAGTACCGTCATCGCACTTTCACCACCGCCACCAGCAACCGCAAAATCTTTCCAGCTGTGGCCTTGCTCTTCCAACATGTCTTTCAGAACAGAAATGGATTTAGCTTCGCCACCCGAAGTCCACCAGTGAAGCACTTCAACTTCACCCGCTTGAGTCATAGAAGCCGCTGATAAAAGGGATAAGGTAAGTAGGGTTTTATTCATTTTCATTATTATCTTCCATGTATTGGATTAGACACAGGGCTGACAGCGAAAAAGCCCCTGTTTCATGTGTTCGAAAATGAGTGTATAGATTTGCACAGATTAGATTGAAACAAACCGTAATAGGAATGTAACAGCAATGTTACATTAAACTTCAAGTGTCGGTGGAATAAAGAGTTGCGCTCTTAAACCGCCTTGTGGACGATTGCTAATAATGAGATCTCCACCATGCCCATGCAGAATGTTACGGCAGATACCTAAGCCTAAACCGTGGCCTTGGTCATCAGAAGCTAAGCGAAAATACGGCTCAAAAACGGCTTCGAGCTTATCACTTGGTATGCCCGGTCCAACATCGTCAATCGAGACGGAAATCCATTCATCCGTCACTTCAATCGACACAGTGGCACTCTCTCCATATTTAACCGCATTATCGATTAAATTGGTCAACACTCGCTTAATGGCTAAGGGCTTAGCCACCATAGGTTCCATCTCGATTGGAGTAAAAGTGACACAATCGCTCTTAAAGTTCATCGGTTCGATTACCGACTGAATCATGGCATTGAGATCAATAAAGGCATTGTTCTCGTGTAAATCAGTGTCTTTCACACATTGAAGTGCGCCTTTGACCATCATCTCCAGCTCATCTAAGTCCTGATTGAATTTATGACGTTTTTTGTCGTCATCAAGTAGCTCAGCTCTTAAACGTAATCGAGTGATCGGCGTTTTGAGATCATGGGATATGGACGAAAACAGGTGCTCCCTATCAGCCACATAGCGCCTAATACGCTGCTGCATTCTGTTAAACGCTCGAGTCGCGGTGACCAGTTCACTCGCCCCTTCTTCACCTAATGGCGGCTGATCAATATCCATACTCATTTCATTGGCCGCTTTTGCTAAACGCTTTAAGGGTTTGACTTGTCGGCGCATTAACAGATAAGTCAGACCAAGCAACAAGGTCGTCGAGAAGAAAATAAACAGGATCTGCTCTCGGCCAATTAAGGTGTCATCCAATGTGACATAGGGTGCGGGAAGTAACGCAGCAATATAGACCCACTCATTGCTTTTAAGCTCGATCTGTACCACCAGAACAGGAGGATCAATGGGCGATAATGTTAAAGTATGATGCGCCCATGATTTGGGTAAATCACTAAGGTAGATATCATTCTTTAGTAGACGAAGATTGTGCGCATGAGAAAAGTCGACAGATATCGAAGACACTTTAGGTAGTTTGTCGTTGAGCACAGATTCCACCGCAGAAAGAGAGGCTCTTTTTAATTGTGTATCTGGAATGGGCTCAACAATCAGCTTTTCTTTGTTGAATGACACAAAGAAACGCGTGCCGCCCATATTACGAATCTGATCCAGCACAATATGACGATAGCGAGTCGGTAGGGATTGGAAGAAGGTCACCGTTGAAGCAAACATGTTCGCCATACTTTCTGAGGCCGATTGAATACCCGCCAGCTCTTTTTGCTTCGATTCGGTATACCAGATCGCCGTGGCAATACCCTGCGCTAATATCACCGCTAATAACGCTAACCCTAGAGTACGGGTTACCAAGGAATTGGGTTTTAGCCTACTTAACAGAGTATTCATCTATCAATGTTCAATACTGACAGGTACGGCGAGGATATAGCCATTTCCGCGCATAGTTTTAATATATTGCGGGTATTTTCCGCTATCACCCAGACGCTGACGCAAGCGACTCAACTGGACGTCAATACCTCGCTCAAAAGGAAGTGCCTCTCGCCCTCTGGTCGCAAAAGAGATCGTATCGCGATCTAAAACCTCATTCGGGCGCGAGAGAAACAGCATTAAGAGTGCAAAGTCACTGCCCGACAGATCGTGTTCTTCTTGGGTATCACTATGGGTAATTTTGTGCGCCAAGGTATCAAGTTGCCAGTCGCCAAACGTAATCTGTTTTGGTAGAGCGTCTGAACCTTTTTCTTCATTGATTTGAACCCGTCGCAAGACTGCTTTGATTCGAGCGATGAGCTGACGTGGATTAAATGGCTTGGCAATGTAGTCATCGGCACCAATTTCCAGACCGATGATCTGATCAGTTTCGTCCGACACTGCGGTCAGCATAATAATAGGTACATTCGAGTCGCGACGAATATGTTGGCACAAGGTAAAGCCATCATCACCCGGTAGCATCACATCAAGAAGCACCATATCGGGGTAGCCTTCTTGATCAAGGTGCGCCTTTAATTCTTCGCCATCCGCCACGGCGTTGACCTGATAACCCGCTTTGGTTAAGTATTCACCCAACAGCTCCCGAATTTCTAGATCATCATCTACAACAAGTATCTTTGCGTTCATTCACTTCAATTATTACTTACGATGTCTGGCTCTAGTTTAGAGATTAATAGGAATGGGGCAGATTGATAATATTGGATTATTTGATCACAAAACAGATTCAGATCACAACCTATTAACAAATATAAAAGTAATTCAGTGCTTTTTCACAAGAGAGGTCAATTAGGAAGAGCAGCTGATCTCCATTTTCTTCCCCCATTCGGGTGGCAGCTTAGCGTACTCGTCCATTTCCGGCTGCTCATCATAAGGATATTTGAGTAGTTCAGCGACTCGGTTCACTTCACTAAAATCGCCTTCTTCCGCTTTATCAATCGCCAGTTGAGCGAGATAATTACGCAATATGTATTTGGGGTTCACACGCCGCATGGCTTCGCAGCGCTCTGATGCTTCGATGGGAGAACCAGCTTCATCGGCTTCTTGTTCACATCGGGCAAGATAGTCTGTAAGCCATACTTTTACCGCTTCACGATCGGCAAACAAATCAATCACGACTTGGGGATCCGTACGGTCTAGATTGGATACCTCACGCATAAAGCGTGTGTAATCGACTTGGTTTTGCTCTAACAATTCGAACATAGATTGAAAGAGCTCACTGTCCTTTTCTCGCTTGCTCTGAAGGCCGAGTTTTCTTCGCATCAATCGGCTGAAACTCTTACCAAGTATACCTTCGTACTTCTCCAGTACTGATTCTAAGTCGTTCTTCTCAATGAGCGGGGTTAACGCGTGGGCAAGGGCCGATAAGTTCCACAATCCCACTCTAGGTTGCTGATCAAACGCATAACGGCCTTCGTAGTCAGAGTGGTTGCTGATGTAACTAGGATCATAATCGTCAAGAAATCCAAACGGTCCATAATCAAACGTCTCGCCAAGAATAGACATATTGTCGGTATTCATCACGCCGTGTGCAAAACCGTAAGCCTGCCAGTGCGCAATCAAGTTAGCTGTACCTTTGACCACATGTTCAAACATCGCTAAGTATGGTTTGTCAGTCTCGATGCAGTCCGGCCAGTACCACTCAATCACCTTATCAGATAGCAACTTCAGTTCGGCTATCTGATTGGTGTAAAAGAAATGCTCGAAGTGCCCAAAACGAATATGGCTCTGAGACATTCGCAGTAAAAGCGCGCCCTGCTCGGCTTTTTCACGGAAAACAAGAGTATCGCTGGTTAACATCCCTAACGCCCGTGTCGTTGGGATCCCTAAGCCTGCCATTGCCTCACTGCACAAATACTCTCTGATCGTGGAGCGCAATACCGCGCGCCCGTCACCCATCCTCGAATAAGGCGTTAATCCAGCACCTTTAAGGTGGATGTCAAATAAGATGCCTGACTGATTAGAAATTTCGCCCAGTAACAATCCCCGACCATCACCTAAATCAGGGTTGTAGATACCAAACTGATGACCCGCATACTTCATGGCCAAACAAGGGATAGGCATAGGTTTAAGTTCGCCAGCAAGCAAAGATTTCAGTGAGTCTTGTGGCGCTTGCAAAGGTAGGCTGAATTGGCGAGCAAGCTCACTGTTCCAAGCCACCCAGCGACTGTTGTCGAGCGCTTGCGGCTGAACATGGGTATAGAATGCTGAAGGAAATTGACTAAAGCGGTAGTTAAGGTTGAGCGACGACAGAGAAGACATATGCAGTCCATTTGCAAAGCTGTTATCGCAGAAAGTAGCATAAAGCGGAAAAATATGCTTTGAAAGCTGCCCTAATAAATGATTTTAAAAGTAAGTAGTTACACACCTATTAAGGCTTAGCTTCACTGACGTCCAATGTTAGATAAGAGCAAAAACACCCACAATACCAACAAGTGAAAATAGACAAGTACGGCTGATAACGCCAAAGTTAGAAGGTTGGATCATTTCTTGATGCTGCATACGTTCTCCTCGTTGTTTTTATTACATCTTAATTACAATATGATGAATTCGAAGACTTTTCTCAATACACACCAAGATTAAATTTTTATGACAATCTGAAAAATTTGAGAGCTTAGGCTAGTTTTTTTGAGTTTTAAAAAGTGTAAACAATAGGCTCCAGTGCAAACTTTGTAGTTAAATTGCGGCTAAAATTCGCGAAACTCGAATCAAATAACAACAATCGAATTTTAGGCTCGAACAGGTTGGAAGCAATTAATTATTTCAAGCCTAAGCTAATACGCACAAAGTTATCATCTTCGTAATCAACTTTATGTTCAAAAATTGCAGAAGCGTAAATGGTTCGAAGAATGGCATGCTTTTCGCCACGAGTACCACGAAATAGCATTGAAATATCAGCAGATAGACGATTGCGATTGTCAAAATGCGCATTCAAATCCGGTGACAGCACACACAATAGGCAGCCTTTAGGGTTAAAGGCCAAGTCGACTTCTTCTGGGCTAGAAACCAATACCGTCGTATTAAGTTCTTTCTCCAGCATGTTGATCAGCAGTAAAAAGCTATCAAGATGAGGCAGTTCATCGCCATGAATGGGCGAGAACAGATTACCAAGCATTGATTCCATATCCAGGCGCTGAGATCGAGCGTGGCTAACCAGGGAACGAACTTTCTTCTTAAAAGGTTTATATTTCTTGCTGTTAGCCGCTTTGTTCAGCCAAGCAGAAAGAATGTCGTTAATGTCCGAACGCGATTTTCGGCCTAAGACCTGTGCTGAATGATTGGTGTGCAGATGAAGCAATGCATGCAATGCTAGCTCAGACAGGAGAGGCTCAAACTCGGGTTTAATTTTGGTATGGATACTGCGCATGTTGTCTGAACGTATGGTGCCCTGTTCAAGCTTTAATCAATTTAGGTACTTTGAGAAGGAACGCCATGCTACAGAAAAGCTCAGCTTATGTACAGGTCGAATTTAGTGCGATAGTCACGCTATGATTGCAGCGCAATTTTCATCCTTCTACGAAACGACAAAACCCTGACAGCCGTTAAGCTATCAGGGTTTTCAAATAAATGGCACGCCCTGCAGGATTCGAACCTGCGACCACATGCTTAGAAGGCACGTGCTCTATCCAACTGAGCTAAGGGCGCGCTACAGGGAAAGGATTATACGAGTTCGAGTCCTTAAAACAAGGTCTTTTCTTAACATTCTGATCTAAATGACTAAAAAAAGGTCACCGAACTTCATTTTGATTAAAAACACCCCAAAGCAAACGTTTGCTTCTAGATGTTCGTCAAATTTTTTGCGACAATGCGCAGCAACTAAATAGCCATTCTATTTAAAGGAACGCCATGACTGCTCAAAATATTGATGGAACACTTATTTCTCAAACCGTTCGATCGGAAGTTGCCGCTCGTGTAAAAGCTCGGGTTAATGCGGGCTTAAGAGCGCCTGGCCTGGCTGTTGTGCTGGTCGGTGAAGATCCAGCATCTCAAGTGTACGTTGGAAGCAAACGTCGCGCGTGTGAAGAAGTAGGATTCGTATCAAAATCATTTGATCTTTCCGCTTCAACATCAGAAGAAGAATTGCTGTCTCTGATCGATGAGTTGAATGCTGACGAAGAAATTGATGGCATTCTGGTTCAGTTGCCATTACCAGCTGGTATTGATGCAACACATGTTTTAGAGCGTATTCACCCAGAAAAAGACGTTGATGGTTTCCACCCTTATAACGTTGGTCGTCTTGCTCAGCGTATTCCTAAGCTTCGTTCATGCACACCAAAAGGCATCATCACATTACTTGACCGCTACAATATTAATCTTCGCGGTCTGCATGCTGTTGTTGTGGGTGCTTCCAATATTGTTGGCCGCCCTATGACGCTTGAACTTCTGCTAGCTGGCTGTACAACGACCACTTGCCACCGATTCACCAAAGATCTCGAAAGCCATGTTCGTCAAGCAGACTTGGTGGTAGTGGCTGTGGGTAAACCTAACTTTATTCCAGGCAACTGGATCAAAGAAGGCGCTGTGGTGGTCGATGTCGGTATCAACCGCTTAGAGTCTGGCAAATTAGTGGGTGACGTCGATTACAAAAACGCAAAGGAAAGCGCAAGCTTTATTACTCCCGTTCCTGGTGGCGTTGGGCCAATGACAGTGGCCAGCTTGATTGAGAACACTATGTTGGCTTGTGAACAGTTTCACACCAAAAAGAAATAATAAAAAAAGCCACTCGCAAGAGTGGCTTTTTCAATCATCCGATATGAATCACAGCTTTTGTCGGCCTAATAGGGAATGTGAAAGCGTTGTTCCGTCCACCAGCTCCAATTCACCACCAACAGGGACACCATGAGCAATTCTGCTCGCCTGAACCTGATGTTCCTTACACAATTCAGCGATATAGTGAGCCGTTGCTTCCCCTTCGACCGTTGGATTAGTCGCGAGAATGACTTCGGAGACATCACCTCGGCGTAAGCGGTAATCGAGCACATCAAGGCCTATATCACTCGGACCAATTCCGTCAAGTGGTGACAAATGACCCATAAGAACAAAATAACGACCAGAGAACTGACCTGTGGATTCCACTGCAGCTATATCAGCCGGGCTTTCAACCACACAAATTTGACCATTTTCCTGACGTTTAGGATTGGTACAAATATGGCACGTTTCTTCTTCGGTAAAGGTGCGACATTCATTGCAGTGGCCGATTTCCGTCATCGCTTGGCTTAACGCGTCCGCCAACTGCAAACCACCCTTTCTATCGCGCTGTAACAAATGAAAGGCCATACGCTGAGCCGACTTGGGGCCAACCCCAGGTAGACAACGTAAGGCCTCCATCAATTGCTCCAGCATATGACTGGTGCGCATTAACTAACCCTATCGATTAGAAAGGCATTTTCATGCCTGGTGGTAGTTGCATACCTCCAGTCACGCCAGCCATTTTTTCTTTCTGAGTTTCTTCAACACGACGAGCAGCGTCGTTGAAAGCAGCAGCGATAAGGTCTTCTAGCATTTCTTTGTCGTCTTCCATCAGACTTTCATCGATCTCAACGCGACGCACACTGTGGCTACCCGTGATAGTGACTTTTACTAGACCAGCACCAGACTCACCTGTCACTTCCATATTTGCAATTTCTTCTTGAAGCTTTTGCATACGCTCTTGCATTTGCTGGGCTTGCTTCATTAGATTGCCCATACCGCCTTTACCAAACATGATTATCTCTCTGGTTATTTAGCTTATTTCGTTAATAGATGGGGTCGAAGTGTAAGTTTTCAACCCCAGACTTAAATTGGTCGTACACTGTCTTTATCCAGTTCAGCAGCAAATCGCTGCTCTATAAACTGGACATGATTGTCATTTTCTAGGCTGATAAAAGCCTGTTGCAATCTGCCTTGATAAAGCTTTTCTCTCAGCTCTAAAGGTGTTTCTCCACTGTCACCTACCTCAACAGTAAGATGGCATTCCTCACCGGTAGCTCTGTTGACTGCCTCGAGTAACTCACTTTGCGCGCGCTCAGTATTTAAGTGCGCTTGCTGAGGCCTTAATGTCAGTGCAATTGATGGGCCTTGTTTTTCAAAATGAGAGTTCAGAGCCAATTGTTCGGTCAGCTTTGCCGTATCCAACTGGCTAATCAGCTTCGCCCACTCATTTTTCTCTAAGCTCTCTTCTGCCAATTTTTGGGCCATTTCAGGCGTTTTTTCATGTTCCAACGCCTTTTTTATCTGAGTTGGAGTAAGTTCACTGCCCTGTTTTTCGACTTGAGGCAGTGTCGGCTTCCACTGATAAGGCTCATTCTTATCCGGCTCAGGTGTCGCTACTGATTGTGAGTTTGACAATGGCGACACCGGCATAGTTCCTGAGTGTCGCTGAGCAACTCGGTCAAGAACAGAATCTGATTTTTTTGCTGATGTCGCGTTAGCCTTTTTTGGCGTATTTCCTTGATTGTTCCCTTTGCGTTGAGAACGAAGCTGGTGACGCAATCCACTCACAGGCGATGTAGGTTGGTTCTGTTGCACTGAAGGCGGAACCTGCTGCTCTTGAGGCATAGATTGAACCGGTGCTTCATGCTGCGGAGGGGCGTAATCCATAGGCTCAGGACTATATTGCTCAGGCATGTAACCAGCCGGAGGTAACTCTTCTCGCTCCTGCGGATAGGAAGGAGTTGGTGCGACAGGCGGCGTTACATTGAGAGCAGGCGCACTAGAGACAGGTTGAGAGACTGAAACTGGTGTCGTCGGTTCTGACTTAGCAACATCTATCGAGATAGCATGTGCATGAGGTTTTGCCGACGGCCTGAATGCCATCATTCTCAGCACAATCATCTCTAGGCCGATACGCTCTGAAGGCGCTAAAGGTAGATCTTGGCGGCCTTTCAATGCAATTTGATAATACAGCTGAACATCTTGAGGCGCTAACGCACGGCTCAAGAGCTCTACTTTTTCTGCGTCAGGTTGCTCCTTGTCTAGGGTCGCAGGCAGTGCCTGATACATTGCGAGGCGGTGTAATTGAGTCGCAAGCTGTTGGAGTAGTCCATCCCATTCGACACCGTTTTTCGCTAAAGCCGATAAACTGTCCATCGCAACCTGAGGTTGCTTTGAGCTGATCGCCTCAAGCAAATGCAACGCCTGATCGGTATCCAGTGTACCCAACATATGCGCCACACTGTCGGCAAGCACCTGTCCATTCCCCAATGCAATAGCCTGATCACTTAAGCTTAGTGCATCACGCATACTGCCATCTGCGGCATGCGCAATCATTCCAAGCGCTCGGGGCTCAGAAGAAACTTGCTCATGCTTTAAAATATGATCCAATTGCTCATGGATATTATCAACACTGATTGGCTTAAGATGGAACTGCAAACAGCGAGATAAAATGGTAACTGGAAGCTTCTGAGGATCGGTTGTCGCCAGAAGGAATTTCACATACTCAGGCGGCTCTTCAAGTGTTTTAAGCAACGCATTAAAACTATGGCGCGAGAGCATGTGAACTTCATCGATTAGATAGACCTTAAATCGACCACGTGCAGGTTTGTATTGCACGTTATCAAGCAATTCACGAGTATCTTCAACTTTAGTGCGTGACGCTGCATCGATTTCTAATAGATCGACAAATCGGCCTTCATCGATTTCTCTACAGGTATCACAGGTACCACATGGCGTAGCGGTAATCCCTGTTTCACAGTTCAGCCCCTTGGCAAACAATCGACCTATGGTCGTTTTACCTACACCACGTGTCCCGCTAAACAAGTAGGCATGATGGAGCCTGTTCTGGGCTAAAGCATTTTCTAATGCTGTCAAAACATGGCTTTGCCCTACAACTTCATTAAACTTTGCAGGTCGCCACTTTCGAGCTAAAGCAAGGTAACTCATGAATATATCCGATTAATGGCCGTCAAATTCACAGATACTGTATACGTCGAGGCCCAAACCTTCTAGACGCTTGTCACCACCAATCTCTGGAAGATTGATAACGAATGCAGCATGTTCTACAACGCCACCCAACTGACGGATCAGTTTAGTGGTAGCTTCAATAGTGCCACCAGTCGCAAGAAGATCATCAACAACTAACACTTTATCACCTTCTGAAATCGCGTCAGTGTGGATTTCCAGTGTGTCAGTGCCGTACTCAAGCTCATAAGATTGTGCAACCGTCTCACGTGGCAATTTACCCGGTTTACGCACAGGCACAAAACCTAGCCCTAATTCCAGTGCAAGAGGAGCGCCAAAAAGAAAACCACGCGCTTCTGTACCAACAATCTTGGTAAAGCCCATGTCCTTGTACCTCTCAACTAATAGTTGGATCGTCGCTTGGTAAGCAGGAGCGTCTTCCATCAAGCTGGTCACGTCACGAAAGAGGATGCCTGGCTTTGGATAGTCTGGAATACTTTTGATGCTAGATTTGATCAGTGAGATTGTTTCAGTTGTCATAACTCATTTCTTAGATTGGCTAAGCGTTTACCTTATCGTGTCATTATGTGGCAAGCGCTAGCGAGGTTCTCAGCACAATTGGGTCATTAACAGCTGACTTAAATTATCTGTGCCTACAATAACAAACGCCCACTCGAAGAGCGGGCACACTTCTCTGCAATCTTAGTGATTTTCTTGCTTGTCAGCAAGGCGCTCAATCACAGGCAAACGAATAAACCAGGTCAATAAGATGATCAGCATAACCACCAGCATAATCTTTAACCAAAAGTGAGGAACAATCCAAATAGAAAAAGTAAAACTCGCAACCATACAGATGGCACCACGTGTTTTTACTTTACTGGTTACAGCACCATGCTGATGCCAATTGTCTAGAATAGGTCCGAACGTTTTGTGTTCATGCAGCCAACGATGGAAAGTTGGACTGCTGCGCATAAAACAAGCGCTAGCAAGAAGAATAAAAGGAGTCGTTGGGAGAAGAGGGAGGAATATGCCCAGAAAGCCTAGGCACAAACTTAAGCCACCAACAATATTTAAGCCAAATCTTTGAATACTGATGGTAAGCTCCGAGAAATCAGTTAGAAGCCCGCGTATCCGTTTACTACACGAATCCAAGTTAACGTGGCTGGTAGTGTTGGAATCAATAGAGCTGCAATAAAACCTAGAAAGTAGAAAATATTATAAGGTTCTTTGAAATCTTTGTCTGCCATGGGATTACTTCTCTAATGTAAGTGACGATTTTTCAAACCACGAGTTAAACTTTCGTTAAAACATTGGGTCATTTTTGTTTTGGCGGACTATACCTTAATCTCTTGCTCATAAACACCGAGCAAAAGAAGGGTTATTTCGATATTGAGCTCAATAACGAGGCAGCGCTTATGCACTGCCTCCGCGGAAAATGTCCAAGCTGAAACTACTTGACCCAAGACAGCTCAAAGTTAGCTGGCAAGCAGACTGTATTGGCAAATCGGTGGTAATAAAGTTCTTCGCGCAACTATCCCCTAGCCTCACACCCGCCGGGATGTGCTGAGAAAAATAGCCATTAGACCATTGGGCATCCAGCCCTGCCGGCAAAATAGACAAAGTACCTTCAGAGACATCAGCAATACCAAACATGGCATGCACTGGGCTAGCACAGTCTGAACAAGCTAAACCTTTCTCCAGCAAATCTGCAATGTCTTTGAGATCCGCGTTAAAACATTTAAGGTTACGTAAATAGTCATGGAATAAAGCGCGAACTAGTAAAGTAGTTGCCGCACCATGCTGGCCTTCACTTGCTGAATCAACAAGATAAAACGCAAACTGACCATTCATTAGCCACGCATAATCGAACACCAAAGGCATAACATCTGTTGACTGCAACAAGCGGTAGCTGCACTTCCAATCCCCCTGAGAGGTATCCTTATCTGGAAGTAATGCGTGAAGTAAATCTTTCGCAGCTATGGGATTATCTTCAAGATATTCTAGGTGCCAATGTAATTCCTGCTCTTCAGGCATATCGCCACTGTCTACACGAAACCATTGACTGGCGAAATCACGCTGGTCACACAGATGGTTGTCTGAGTCATCAAGTGTATTTTCGATTGCACTCGCAAGGTGCTCATGATTAGAAATGGGTTTTGGTAGGAAATCTTTAATACCAAAGCGAAGTGCTTTAGCAACATCAGACATTTCATCTGTTGCTGACACCACAATTAAAGGAAGAGATGGGTACTCTAAACTCACCTCTTCAACAAATTCGATACCGTCTAAAACAGGCATAGACAGGTCACAAAGGATGAGATCAGGCTCAGCGCTTCTTAACTTTTTCAGACCTTCTAAACCATTTTCAGCTTCGACAACCTGATAACCTTGAGCCTTAAGGAATCCACAAGTGATCTTACGGAAGACAGGATCATCATCGACTAGCATGATCAATTTTTGGCTGGCAGCCAGCTGAGTTGAGGGCGTTGTCGCCACTTCATATGTTTTATGCATAAACCTTCGCCTCACGCAACTAAAAACGTACAACTGCTGTTATTATTGTTTTTGTAAATTGTTTCAAACACTCATTTAAAAGTAGTCGCGAAAGTGTATTTATACAAATCTTCCACTTTGCGTCCTTGTTGCATACTATATGTATGCAATGTCAAAGATCGTAAAACTTGTTGATGTGACTCAACCTTTGACATCTGTTATAGATATAAATTACCCAAATTCGTAAAAAAATGTGTCGGACGTAATGAAATTAGATGATCTCAACCTTTTTAGGCTAGTCGTTGAAAATGGGAGTTATACTGCGACATCTCGCAAGACGATGATTCCCGTTGCAACAATCACACGACGCATACAAGCGTTAGAAGAGGCACTTAACCTTAGGTTATTAAACCGCCATGCTCGTAAACTTTCCCTTACGGAAGCCGGTGAACGTTTCTACAACGAATGCTCTCCCCTACTTAACCGATTGACCTCTGCAGCCGAAGAGATCACTGACGAATGCCGAGGCGCTGCAGGCAAAATCCGCATTTCCGCACCCTCAAACCTCACTAAGCGTAGAATGATGCCTATGCTGAATGAGTTTATGAAACACTACCCTGACATCAACATTGAACTAACGACTAGCAATCATGCTGATCAACTTGATCCGACAGAGTGGGATGTCATTTTCCGTGTCGGCCCTCAGAGAGATTCAAGCCTGATTGCGCGTAAGATAAGCTCAGTTGAGGACATATTAGTTGCCAGCCCTGAGTACTTAAAAAATAACCCTACTCCAAAACATGCAGAAGATTTACACAATCATTCCCTATTAAAAGGTGCACCTCTTCTTAAATGGCAACTCACCAACAGCAACGGTGAAACCGTCGTCAACAATGACAAAGGACGCTTCCAAGCAAGTACTCTTGATGTCGTACGCAGCGCGTGTTCCAACGGATTAGGGATCACCCTTATGCCAGATGCCATGCTTAAAAAGTACATTGAAGATGGCAGTTTAACGCGCGTACTCGAAGACTGGAGTGCGAACCCCCGCGATATCTATATGCTTTACAATCATAAAGATCACCTACCAGAAAAAGTACGCTTACTTATCGACTTTGTTATTGCCTACAATATTCACTAGATGAAGAAAGAGCTTGGACAAACCAAGCTCTTTTCCTAATCCCTACAGATACTCAACAAACTTACTCAGGTCACGCTCTGGTACCTTCATCGGTGTGCAAGCTGGTGTACCTAAATAGAGAAAACCGACAATTTCGTCGTCGCCTTCCAGTCCAAATGCTTGATGAACCGCTTGATGGAACATCCACTTGCCAGAACGCCAAAAACCTTGAAAGCCTTGAGCCACTGCCGCCATCTGCATCGCCTGAACCGCGCAACCCGCAGATAAGTATTGCTCTAATGCCGGTACTTTTTCGTGCTCAGTGACTTTTGCAATCACTGTGATAACCATAGGTGCACGGAATGGAGCATTTTTCAGCTTCTCTATTACCGCTTCTTCGCTGCTCTCTGCTTTGGCCGCTGAAACCAGAATGTCTGACAGCTTGTTCAGCCCTTCTCCCTGGGAAATAACAAAGCGCCAAGGCGTCAGGCCTGCATGATCCGGGGCTCTCAATCCTGCGCGGATTATGTTCTCAAGCACATGACCTTCTGGCGCTGGGCCAGACAATTTTGCTATTGAACGGCGGTTGAGCAACAAATCTAAAGCATCCATTTGAAATCCTTACTGAGTTTTTATAATTGCTTTGGTTTGATCATAACCTCAGGTTACAAAAAAGGCGAACCTTACGGCTCGCCTGATTGTCATCTAGTCGTGTATTACTCGTAGAACGATTTCTCTAACCCTGCTCGGGTCAACAAACCGTCACATGGAGCGAAACGATCACCATATTTCTGTGCGTGCTCGTTCATCATTTCTACCAGTTTCTTCACGCCAATCTGATCCATGTAGCGGAAAGGGCCGCCAAGGAAAGGAGGGAAGCCAATACCAAAAATAGCACCAATGTCACCGTCTCTAGGGCTACGAATAATGCCTTCGTCCAGACAACGAACCGCTTCGTTCAACATAGGTAGCACACAGCGCATCGCGATGTCTTTCTCTGCCATCTTAGACTCTGGTGATAAGCTCAATAGCTTATACACTGACTTGTCGACTTCCTTCTTCTTACCTTTATAGGTATAGAAACCCTTACCTGTCTTACGCCCTTTACGATTGTCATTCAGCAAGATATCGAACACGTCAGGACCTTGGAAACGTTCGCCTAATTCTTCAACCAGAATCGGCATAATCTTAGCACCGATATCGACGCCGACTTCGTCAAGCAAGGTGATAGGGCCTACTGGGAAGCCAAAGTTCAGCAAAGCTTTATCCAGTTGCTCTATCGGCTCACCAGACATCAACACTTGCGCTGCTTCATTCATGTACGGAGCAAGAATACGGTTCACGTAGAAACCTGCGCAATCTTTAACAACAATCGGCGTTTTACCTTGCTTACGTGCAAACTCAACTACAGTCGAGATTGTTTCATCAGACGTTGTTTCATGAGGAATCACCTCAACCAACGGCATTTTTTCTACTGGGCTAAAGTAATGAAGGCCTACGATGTTTTCAGGTCGCTGCGCTTTGTCCGCTATCTGATGAATAGGCAGCGAAGAGGTATTAGTAGCAAAAATAGCGGTATCTTTCGCATTCTCTTCCACATCAGCAACCATTTGCTGCTTCAGGTTCAAATCTTCAAATACGGCTTCAACGACAACATCCGCGTGATTGAAACTGGTGAAATCTGTACCACCTGACATTTGAAGCATTTTGGATTGCAGTTGTGCTTTAGAAATAATGCGACGCTTACGCTGCTTATCAAACAACTTGTAGTTGTACTTCAATGCGTTAAGAACACCATCATTAGAGACATCTTTAATACGCACTGGAACTTTCGCTTTCGAGACGCTGACGTGGCTAATTCCAGCACCCATCAGGCCACCACCAAGAACCGCTGCACGTTCAATCGCTTTAGGCTCAGCATCGCTGCCATTCTCTTTCTTCATCTCAGTTGTCGCGAAGAAAATAGAGCGAAGTGCTTTCGACTCTGAGGTCATTACTAACTCACCAAAGCGCTGCGCTTCTTTTCCCTGGCCTTTCTCAAACCCTTTCTCTAGGCCGTAGCGAATCACTTCTAGGATTGCCTCTGCCGCTGGATAATTGCCACGAGTCTTTTCGATGGTTTTCTTAGATGCTTGTTCAAAGATCACTTTACGACCAAGACCGGTATTAGCGATCAGTTTCTCTTTCGTCGAAACCTTACGTTTGGCTCGCGATTTTCCAGCATGCTTTTCGACAAAGCTCTTCGCAACCTCAAGTAAAATAGTCTCAGGTACCACAGCGTCCACGACACCAAGCTTCTTGGCTTTTTTAGCGCGTAACTGCTTTCCTGTAAGAATCATATCCAGAGATGGCAACAATCCGATAAGACGTGGCAGTCGCTGCGTACCACCAGAACCCGGCAGAAGACCAAGTTGCACTTCTGGCAAACCTAAACGGGTTTTATCTGAATTGGTACAAACACGGTAATCACATGCGAGAGCAAGCTCCAAACCACCACCTAAGCACGGACCGTGAATAGCAGCGATAACAGGATATGGTAGGTCAGAGAGCTGTTGAAACATCTGCTGGCCTTGCTCAGCTAGTGCTTGAGCTTCTGACGCACTATTACATGCGTCCAGCATCCTAACATCAGCACCTGCGATGAAGTTATCAGGTTTCAGAGAGTGGACAATTAAACCTTTTACTGAGGATTTTTTCTCCTTCAGTTGAGTAAAGATGTCTTCCATCTCCTGAGCAAACGCTGCCTGCAAGGTGTTCATTTTCTCACCCGGAACATCAATAGACAGCCAGGCGATATCTTGTTCGTCTATTTTTAACTCAAACGCTTTTTGCTCGCTCATTACTCAACCTCCAAAACCATAGCTGCACCCAAACCACCTGCGGCACACGCTGTATTCAGCGCCAGTCCACCACCTCGACGTTTTAGCTCTCTCAACGTCTGAGTAATCATTCGTGCGCCAGTGGCTGCAAATGGGTGACCATAAGCAATTGAACCACCAAGCACATTGAACTTATCCATATCGATTTCACCAATCGCTTTAGAGCGACCCAGTTGCTCTTGTGCAAACTTATCAGAAGCAAACATCTTCACATTGGATAAGGTTTGAGCTGCAAATGCTTCATGCATATCAATCAAAGTAAGGTCGGACAGTTCAATACCCGCTCTGTCGAGCGCCATCGGTGTTGAGTAAGAAGGCCCCATCAGCATATCGGTTTCAACACCAATAGCAGAGAATGCGTAAGAGCGGATGTAGCCCATAATTTCAAGGCCCAGCTCTTTCGCTTTACCTTCACGCATCAGCATAATTGCCGCTGCGCCATCTGTAAGTGGAGTACTGTTCGCTGCGGTTACGCTGCCATATTGACGATCAAAAGCAGGGCGTAATTTCGCGTAACCTTCAAGGATAGAGTCATGGCGAATGTTGTTATCTTGCGAGATCCACTTTTTGTACGGTTCAGGGAATGCCGTCATGACTTCCCCTTCAATTTTCCCGTCATTCCAAGCTTGAGCGGCAAGAGTATGAGATCGATGCGCCAACGCATCCTGCTCTAGACGGGTAATCGAATGTGATTTCGCCATCTGCTCAGCGGTTTGACCCATCGACAAGCCTGTTGAGTATTCTGCAACCGCTGGAGGTACCGGCATCAGATCTTTAAATGATAGACTTTTAAGAATTTTGAGCTTTTGGCCCATGGTTTTAGTTTTGCTCAGCGCCAGCAGATTTGCGGCAAGCTTTTTAGAAACACCAATAGGTAAAACAGAAGAAGAATCCGCACCGCCCGCGATACCTACATCGATAGTGCCTGACATAATGCTCTCTGCCACATTCACTGCAGACTGAAAGCTCGTCGCACAAGCGCGCGTCACACTGTAGGCATCGGTATGAATGTTCATTCCCGTACCTAATACAATCTCACGTGCGATGTTCGGAGCTTCCGGCATTTGCACAACCTGACCGAATACCACTTGATCAATCAACTTTGGATCAATCTCTGTGCGAGCCATCATTTCACTAACTACCATTTTACCTAGATCAACCGCTGGAACTTGGCTGAACTCAGTACTTTGGCGTGCAAATGGCGTACGCAAACCAGCGACGACTGCGACGCGCTCTCCGGAACGCGTTTTCACTTCCTGCTTGCCCATTGTTTCTCCTTTAAGAATAAGAGGTCTGACCAGAGATATTGTAATCAGAATGTTAACACAATCAAACGGCCGTTTAAATAAACGTGACTTAGGATGGAAAAGCAATTTAAACCAAGAGAATGAACTAAAGCTGAACGCAACAGTCATTTATAGAACAAATAGCTTGCAGACAAAGACTTAGTCCAGACAATCTGTGAGCGAAAAGCTCTATCATCTATAATTGCTATAGAAGTATTAAGTGTGGGCAAAAAAAAACCACACAGAACTGTGTGGTCGGAATATATAAAACAATTAACTTACGCCAATTGAAAATAATCAGTTTCCTGATTAGGAGAAAGTAAAGTCAGCCTTCAAAAGGAAGTGTCATCTTGCTCAACTTGTTAGTCATAAGACCAACTAGATGACAAGGAGTACTATAACCTTTGAAATTCATCGGATTTTGAAATAGATCAAGTTTAAGTGGATTTATCCCCCTAATTCGATTTTATAAAATAATCCTATTCACTTTCACTCTAACAGTAGCTATGAGAACATTCGCTTGCACATAAAGTTGGACATACCCGTTTGATTTAGGTCTCACGCTATAGCCTTTACTTACAGGCGTACAACAAAAACCACAGAGCAAATTTGGAGGCTCATGTGTCAGTCATCAATTTTTTTGGGAAGAAAAAGTCCAGTAGTCCGGTCAACTCGGATATGGACAGACAAAGAAAGTACGAAGCGCTTGTCAGAGCGTATCACAGAGATCTGTACCGCTACGCTTACTGGTTGTGCAAAGATCAGTCTGTGGCAGAGGATTTGGTACAAGAAACTTGCCTAAGGGCATGGAAATCTCTGGATAGCTTACAGGACGAAAAAGCAGCAAAATCTTGGCTCATTACTATTTTGAGACGAGAAAATGCTCGCCGCTTCGAAAGAAAACAGTTTGATCTGGTCGATATTGATGATCATGGTAATGATGCAAAGGTCAGCGATGACCCACACCATCAGTCGGAATGGGTCCAAGCACAGATCATGAAGCTGGAAGATGAATATCGCGAACCACTTTTCTTGCAAGTCGTCGGTGGCTTTAGCGGTGAAGAGATTGGTGAGATACTAGGTCTGAATAAGAATACTGTGATGACTCGTCTGTTCAGAGCAAGAAATCAATTGAAAGACATGTTAGATACAGAAAACAGTCACAGAGGGCAGCAAAATGGATGAGTTAGAATTTCGTCGTCGCATCATGTCCGATCCTAAAGACCGGGACAGCGATATCTTAGAAGCAATGAAGTCGAATGATGCCAATGGCAAGTTCGCCGATGATATTCTGGATCTCGACGCTCAGATTGCCAAAGCAATGAATGTAGATGTCCCTGAAGATCTGGCCGACAGAATATTATTCAATCAGACATCAAGCACAGAATCAAACGTAGTTAGACCGAACTTTGCCAAACGTGCCATGGCCATGGCAGCATCGATTGCTTTTGTTTTTGGTTTGCTCGTTGGACAGGTGAATTGGGGAAACATTGTTGTTTCTCCAGCACAAGCTAGCCTAGCTGATACAGCCATTAAGCACGTCATCGATGAAAAACCATTTGTTCAAAATTTAGATGAAAACGTCGCATCATCACAAATTAACGCCAAGATGATGCCGTTCGATCGTCAGCTTGGTGAAAACTTCCCTTACCACGTCTACTACCTAAATCATTGTGGGTTTGGTAAGTCGAATGCACTTCACATGGTCTTCCGTGGTGAAAAAGGTAAAGTTACCTTGTTCTTAACGGGCATCGCTTCAGACAAGACGGTCGACTTCGAGAAAGAAGGTATGGCGGGTGTTGTAGAACCTGTCGGTCAGACCAGTTTAATCTTGGTCGGAGAAGAAGGTGAAGATGTTGCCAAAATCGCCGAAAACCTGATGACTATCATCAAACCGATGAGTTAACCAAATTTTAACATTTTGTGACCTATCTCATGGCTTGAACGAATCGTTTAAGCCATTTTTTTAGCATAAAATTAGAGTCATAGCTCTAAAAAGAAGAATTTTTCAGCATTTTCCTGCCAGATACACATCATTTCCATAATTTTATCATCCAATTAGGCAATGGTCGGATTTCTATCTTTTATACTTGAGTCTAGTATCAGCCACCACTGAGCTTTTGCTCGAGTATAACGTCCGGTAGAGACGAACAAAAAAGGAAAAAGCAAAAATGAACAAGACGCGTCTGTTTAAAAAATCACTTTTAGCAGTGACCATTGCCACAACTACAATGGCTTCGCAGCAAGCTCTCGCTGCAGGTTTCCAACTTAACTCTCAATCAGCAACTGGTTTAGGCCGAGCCTTCGCTGGTGACGCTGTTATTGCAGATAATGCGTCTGTTATGTCTCGTAACGCCGCAGCAATGTCATTATTTGACCGCACTGAAGTGTCGGTTGGCTTTAATGTCATCGACTCTGAAGTAGAAATTAAGGATTCAACGTACACTCAACCAGCTGCAGTGGGTGGTTCTTCTAGTTCTATAGAAAACACTACGAACGACGCAACATCTGTTGTGCCTAACTTTTACATTGTTCATCCTGTTAACGACGAGTTCGCTGTCGGCCTCGGTATTTACTCTAACTTTGGTACAACCAATGAGTTTGATAGCAACTGGGGGACAAATACTGGTACGTTGTTCGTGAACGGTACGACTGCAGTTTCAGCAGTTCCTGGCGCTGATGCATTTGGCGGTATCACCAATGTTAGCACTACAAACATCCTACTGGCTGGCTCTTATCGTATTAATGAACAATGGAGTGTTGGTGGTGGCTTAGATATAATCTACGGTGAGGGGGAACTCAAGCGCCAGTCAACCATGAACGTAGTGCAAGTACCTAGTACTTCAACAGGTACAACAAACACTCAACAGCTAATGGATATCGATGCTTCAGGGTGGGCTTTTGGTTTTAACCTAGGCACTGTTTTTGAAATGGACGAAAACAACCGCTTCGGTTTAAGCTATCATTACAGCCCTGAAAAAGAAGTAAGCGGTACCGTTTCTTACAGCGGCGACTCAAACATCGGTGATCTTAAGATCCCACTACCCGATATGTTTGAATTCTCTGGTTATCATCGTATTGAAGACACTAAATTCGCTGTTCACTACAGCGTACAGTGGATTGGTTGGAGCGCTTTCGATCGCTTAGCAACAACTAACGGTACTGAAATTAAGCAATATAAGTGGCAAGACACTTTCCATTACGCAATCGGTGGTACGTATTACGTCAACCAAAACTGGGAAGCTCGTGTAGGCTACATGTTCGACGAAGGCGTTCAAGATGAACTGACCTCAGTATCTGTACCTGATTCTGACCGTCAATGGTTCTCTGCAGGTGCTACGTATCATATCAACCAAGATCAAGCAATAGACGTTGGCTTCACCTATCTCATAGGCGAAGACCAAAAGGTTAACGACACCATCACAAGTGGTTCGAACACCATTAAGCTAGATACCACGACTAAAGCGACAGCTATGTTGTTCGGTGTGCAATACACTCACAAGTTTTAACGTGTGACTAATAACAACTTTAAAGGGCCAGTTTTTACTGGCCCTTTCTTTTCGCTGAACGACAAAGCCTACCTTAAGTCTCTGTTTATCAATCATTTTAAGCGTACACATGTACTCAAAAACACCCTTTTCATACTACGCATGTACGCTCAATACAAAAAACAAACCATTAACATTTAGTCAATTAAAAAGGAATTTGGTCAATTAGTAATATTTTATGCCAAATATAGAGTTAACACTGTTTTTAATTTTTAAAGTAATAGCTCTAAACTTATGATCGCACGACAAATTATCAATACGTTCAGCGAACATAAAAATGAAAACAAACAAAACTCTTCTATCTCTTGCAGTGGCAGGTGGCCTTCTTTCTGCATCTGCATCAGTAAATGCGGCAGGATTCCAGCTCGCTGAATATTCAGCAACAGGTTTAGGTCGTGCATACGCTGGTGAAGCAGCTATGGCCGACAACGCGAGCGCACAGTGGCGCAACCCAGCAATGCTAACCTATCTCGAAGGTACTCAGATTTCTGTCGGTGCTATCTATGTAAACCCTAATGTAGATGTCAGTGGTAGCGTGGATGGCTCTAAGTCATTAAACCCGACCCTTCCTACATCAAATGCAACTTCTGATGATTTCGCAAATGATGCTGTTATTCCTAACTTTTATATCTCTCATAAGTACTCTGAAAAAGTCGCTGTCGGCTTTGCGATGGGCACTAACTACGGCATGGAAACTAACCTAGGCGATGACTTTGCCGCTGCACACTTTGGTAATGAAGCTAGCGTTACTACTATGGAAGCGAACCTGAACGCAGCATACAAGCTCAATGAACAGTTCAGTTTTGGTGGCGGTATCCGTTATGTAATGGGGGAAGGTAGCTTTGGCGCAAAAACGCCGGAAAACAACGTAATTGGTGTTATTGGCACGACTCCAATTTCTGCGGCCAAGGGCACCACTCTAAAATACATGGAAGGTGATGATACCGCTTGGGGTTGGCAAGTCGGCACAGCTTGGCAAATTAATGAAGATCATAGAGTTGGTTTTACTTACAAATCTGAAATTGATCTTAAACTTGAGGGCTACGCAACGGGTATTGGTTTTGACTCAGCCCTTAGGGACGGGAACCGTGACAACGGCTCTATGGATCTCGCCTTACCTGCAACAGCAGAACTAGCAAGCTTCCATCAGCTAACGGAAAAACTGGCGATCCATGCAAGCTTAAACTGGACAGATTGGAGCAGCTTCGAGAAACTTGAAGCACAGCTTGATACCTATGGCACTAAAATGGTTAAGGTTGAAAATTGGGAAGACAATTACCGCTTTGCTATCGGTGCTACCTACCAGGTTGACCCAAAACTAACTCTACGCACAGGCGCGGCATACGACACGTCAGCAGTTAGTGATAAAAACCGTACAATTACCATTCCAGAAACCGATCGTACATGGCTGAGCCTTGGTGCAAGCTACGAGTTTACTAAACAGTTCACATTGGATGGCGGATTAACCTACATCCTTGCGAAAGATGCACCAATCACCGAATCGCGCGGATACGCATCGGATGATGAAGCACAAAATGTTGCAGGCCAATTCGTCGGCGAGACTAAAGGCAACATCTGGCTAATCGGTGTTCAAGCTAATTACAAATTCTAAATAAATTATCCCGCAAACAAAAAAGGCTTGGTCATGACCAAGCCTTTTTATTAGAAATCTTCATCCAGATATTCATCTAGGTAAGCTTCTTCATCTGCATCGTAATCGTCCTTAGGCTCGATTTCTGCTTTAAAGTCTTGCCTTTGAAGAAATGCATCGCGTGTAAGCGCATAAGGATCGGGAGAGTTCTCCAACATCGCTTCTTGAGATACTAATGCCGCGCGTGTCTCCATACCTTCGAGCGCCCATTTACCTAGCCCAGCCCAGAAGTTGAGTAATGACAGTGGGACATATAAGCCATCAACAATGTCTGTAGATTCACGCACAGTCCAAGGACCATAGCCTGGCACCATCACATATGGCCCATTACCTACCCCATAATGGCCAACGGCGTCACTGAAAGCTTTCTCATTATGGTCGGTGATCCCCGCTTCAGACGCGATATCAATGATGCCTAAAAGCCCAAAGGTACTGTTAATCCAAAAGCGATTGAAATGATCGAGTGCTTTCTCACCATTCCCCATTAAGATGTTGTTCACCATACTTGCTGGCTCATCTAAGTTGCCAAGGAAGTTGGATACGCCATGACGCAGAGGATCAGGCACGTAGTTAACGTATGCCAACGAAACTGGACGAACGAAGTAAGGGTCTAAATAGTCATAGTTAATTGTCCACATCGTGCGGTTAAACCCCTCAAATGGGTCATTGACCTCCGATTCGGCTGACGTTGAGTGTTCACTTTCCTGAGGTGAGCCCGCACAGCCAAATAGAAAAATTGACGTACAAGCAATCACCCATATCTGAGACTTAAAGCTCTTCATTATTATAATTTCCATAAAAAAGGCCGGTGTAGTCACCGGCCTTCGTACATTCATAAGGGGTATCTATTGATACTGCTTATCAATTATAACTTCAACAGGTTCGCCCATTTTAACGGCTTCGCTCTCTCCAAACCAGTCCCCTTGTTTGGTTGCAACATTTCCATCGCTATCTAGACGCACTCTTACCATCAAAGATTCAAGTGAAGACAGTTTACGGTCTTGCAACATGCTGTTTCCATCGTCCAAAACAACGGTTCTTGGGAAAGAGCCCATCGGGTATCTGGCAGCAGCTACTGGCATCGGAGATCCATCGGCAGTGTGAACTGAAACGATCAGCGCTGAATTAGGATCAGCCTGAACCTCAGCGCTCAACGCGATAGAGACAGACACAGATTTACCGCTCGGTACGTGATCACCCATTTGTTTCTGAGCATTTTCAATGCTGCGAGAGAGCATTTCATAACGACTGTCCTGCGGACCGATCATCTGCTGCATAACACTCCAGTAGCGAACTGCTGCTGGGTAATCTTTGCGTTCATATGCATCAAACGCTAACAATGAGAATACGCGTAAATCAACGTAATCGCTCTGAACCAGTTGACCAAGAATCTTACGAGCTTTGTCTTGGTCGATATCATCCTGAGACAACATCAAAGCTTGCGCATAACCCAATTTGACATCTGCGTTATCTGGCTCAAGTCTGTACGCTTTTTTCATCGACCCGATTGCCGTTTCCACATCCCTATTGGCTAGTGCAATACGACCAAGGAGCAACCAACCTGTAGAATCATCAGGTTGGTAATGCAGACGAGTACGCAGTGCCAGAGTCAGATCCTGCATTTCATCGTCGCTCAGTGCAGTACCTTCTGGTGCCATAAGCTTTTTAGACAAAGCAGGAAGATTTGCACTCACTTGCTGCCATTCCACAACTTCATCCGAAGCACCGAATTTCATGTACATGGCGTAAGACAACACTACAACCAAAAGAACCGATGGAATAAGCACTGCCATTGGTGAGATGCCGTTTTCACGCTCTACTTTCTGATCTTCCGGGATATCGTCTAACAGCGATTGTTTCAAATCGTCGATCAGATCTTGTTGGTTTTCAACTAACCCTTCTTCGGCTTCTTCTTCGAGCTCCGATAAACGGTCTTTGTAAAACGCCTTGTTTAACTCATCACGCAATGCTTCATCATTATTCGCTTTTTTTCTAATGATCGGCAAAGCAATCAGCAGTGAGCTCAGTACCACAAGAATGACTGAAGCTACCCAAAATAGTGTCATTACTGCTTATCTCCATCATTCTTATTATCCAGCAGCTCTTTCAAGCGCGCTTCTTTATCTTTGTCCCAAGATTCTGCCTGTTCAGGTTGCGCCTTACGTGATCGAGTTCTTAGGACAATAAAGCCAAAGCCAAATACCACGACAAAAATCGGCCCTAGCCATAAAATTGATGTCGCTATTGTGAATGGTGGATTGTAGGTAACAAAATTGCCGTAACGAGCAATCATATAATCAACGATTTCCTGTTTTGACTTGCCTTCTTTGGTCATTTCATACACTTTTTGACGTAAGTCGACAGCCAACTCTGCGTTGGAATCCGCGATAGTATTATTTTGACATTTAGGACAACGAAGGGTGTTACCGAGTTCTTTGAACTGCTGCTCTTGTTCCAAGTCATCAAACTCATAGATTTGGATTGTGGCATGTGCTGCCAAAGACAGAGTCATCGCAGCAAACAGAGCCAATATCATCTTTTTCATTGTCCAGCCTCCGCCAGAACTTGCTCATACATCGGTTTCAGTGTTTCGTTCCAGTTACGGTCATTCACATCACCGACATGGCGATAACGAATTTTGCCTTGTGCATCAATAAGGAATGTTTCTGGCGCGCCATATACGCCCAAATCTAAACCAAGCATTCCGTTACCATCGAATAAGCTGATTAGGTATGGGTTACCAAGTTCATTTAGCCACTGAACGGCTTTATCACGTTCATCTTTGTAGTTCATACCAATGATCTTAACACCTTGCGACGCTAACTCATTCAGGTACTGGTGCTCTGCATAACAAGTAGGACACCAAGTCGCCCATACGTTTAGCAGTAGTGGCTCACCTTTAAAGATGGACTGATCGTAAAGCTTGCCTGGCTCGGCGAGGTCTTCAAGACGAAACTCAGGAACCGATTTGCCGACAAGTACCGACTCTAACTTGGTAGGATCATCGCCATGTGAGTTTTTAACAAGTTGGGTGGCAAAAACTGCCACCAACCCCAAAAACGCCAACAGTGGGATGAATAGTAATTTCTTATTCATTATGCCTCCTGCGTTTTTGCACTTTTTCTGAAACGATAACGCTTGTCACTGATTGCAATAGCACCGCCTAGAGCCATTAGCAATGAACCAGCCCAGATCCAGCGAACAAACGGTTTGTAATAGATACGTACTGCCCAAGACTTGTTATCGTCTAGACGTTCGCCCATCGCGATATACAAATCACGAGTCACACCACGATCAATCGCAGCTTCTGTCATCATCGAGCGTGCAGTGCGATAGAAGCGTTTTTCTGCATGAAGTGTATTGATGTACTTGCCGTTATGAGTGATTTCAAAGTCTGCAATATAACCATCATAGTTCGGGCCATCTTTGTCACGCAGTCCTTCGAAGTAGAAGTCATAACCTTGAATGTTGTAATGCTGACCAGGAGCCAAACGTACATCTCGCTCGATGCTGTAGTTCTGAACCATCGCAATACCAATGATACTTACAGCAAGGCCAATATGTCCCATCATCATAGCCCAGTGACTACGTTGAAGTTTCTTGATACCAACAGAAAAACTGTGACGGTGAGTCGCACGCTCATGCAACTCAAAGCCGTGCATGAAGATAATCCACAACGCCATCACCCAGCCTAAATAAGCCATAAACTGGAAGAAATCGGCAAACAAGTAAACAAACACACCTGCAAGTACAAGTGACGCTACACCGGAAACCAGCATAGGCTTGATCAAGCTTGATAAGCTATCTCGTTTCCAACGAATCAGCGGACCGATACCTAGCAAGAAAGAGAAAGGAATCATCAGCCACGCAAACAACATGTTGAAGAACGGCGCACCGATAGATACTGAACCCAAACCAATCTGTTTATGAACTAGTGGTAACAATGTGCCGACCAGAACCACCACCAAAGCAGCAATCAACAAGACGTTGTTTGATAGCAGGGCATTCTCACGTGAAACTAAGCTAAAGTTACCTCGGACACGAACGGTTGCCCCTTTCAAAGCGAACAGCAGTAACGAACCACCAATAACAAACACTAGGAAACCGAGAATAAACATGCCTCGTGATGGATCAGATGCAAACGCGTGAACTGAAACCAAAATACCCGAACGTACTAGGAAAGTACCTAATAAACTCAGCGAGAACGCAGAGATTGCCAACAACACAGTCCAAGCCTTAAAGGTGCCGCGCTTTTCAGTTACAGCTAATGAGTGCATTAACGCTGTACCCGCAAGCCAAGGCATAAAGGATGCGTTTTCTACTGGATCCCAGAACCACCAGCCACCCCAGCCGAGTTCGTAGTACGCCCACCAAGAACCTAGTGCAATACCTAGAGTCAGGAATAGCCAAGCTGCTGTCGTCCAAGGGCGAGACCAACGAGCCCAAGCGGTATCGAGTCGGCCTGTCATCAATGATGCAATAGCAAAAGAGAACGCAACTGAGAAGCCTACGTAACCCATGTAAAGCATTGGTGGGTGAATAATCAAGCCTGGATCTTGAAGCAATGGGTTTAAGTCACGACCATCGACAGGAAAGAATGGCAAGGTACGTAGGAACGGATTAGATGTAACGATGATGAATAGTAAGAATCCAACCGTAATCATGCCCATTACAGCAAGCACACGAGCAACCGATTCTTGCGGCATACCACGACTAAATGTCGCAACGGCAACTGTCCAAGCGGCTTGAATCAGAACCCAAAGAAGCAAGGATCCTTCATGTGCTCCCCAAACCGCTGTCAGGCGATAGTACCAAGGTAACTGACTGTTTGAGTTGGTAGCAACATAGTTGAGCGTGAAGTCATTGGTGTAGAATGCCCAAAGCAGCACACAGAAAGATAAAAGAAGTAGCAGGAACATGCCCCAAGACAGAGGTCTTGCGGTGTTCATCAGCATAGTATTATTTCGAGACGCACCGACTAACGGCAGTATGCTCAACAGCACTGCCATTGCCAGTGAAACGATCATTGCAAAATGACCAATTTCAGCAATCATTGACCGCTTCCTTGTTTTTGTTGTTCTGTATATTCAAGCGGTTGGTGATTTTTCTTCATCGCTTCCGCTATCTCTGGCGGCATGTATTCTTCATCATGCTTTGCCAACACTTCAAAGGCTTCAACGGTCGTCGCATCTTTCAACACACCCTGAGCGACAATGCCCTGCCCTTCACGGAACAGATCTGGAAGAATACCGTCATAGACGATGGTGACCTTAGGGCCGACATCATGCAAATCGAAAGAAACACGCAGTGATTCAGGATCTCGTCGAACCGAACCTTCAACCACCATACCGCCAATCCGTAGACGTTGGCCGACTTCAGGTTTGGTGCCATCAGGTTTGCCGTCAACCAACTCGGTTGGTGTATAGAACAAATCCATATTCTGATTTAGTGCGTAAAGCATTAAACCAACGGTAGCGCTAATACCAATGAAAATTGCTAAGACAATGCCCAGCCTTTTCTTTCGCCTAGGGTTCATAATGTGTTCTCCAAATTTTTAGCCGCATCAATACGCGCTTGCCTGTCTACCTTCGACTGCACTTCATTCAACAGGTTTTTGCCACGGCGGATACTGACCAGAAGCAGAACAAACATCGAAAAGAATGTGATACCAAAAGCGCTCCAAACATAGCCGGCATAACCGCCCATCGCGAAAAAATCGCTCAAAGATTCAAAATGCATCGTTTAGTTACCTCGCTGAGATTTAGCCTGAGCTAAAGCAATCACCCACGGGCGGTGACTCTCTTTGCTAATAATCTCATTGCGTAGACGAATCATCGTCACTACACCAAAGAAAAATGCAAAACCGAAAATGTTCAGCAATAGAGGCCAAAGCATATCGCTAGAGATGGAAGGTTTTGCAAATTTAGTGATAGTCGCTCCCTGATGTAGGGTATTCCACCACTCTACTGAGAAATGAATAATCGGTAAGTTCACAACACCAACAATCGCCAGAATACCTGCCGCTTTGGCTGCTGTTTTCTGGTCATCAAACGCGTGATAAAGCGCGATGACACCGAGGTAAAGGAACAAGAGGATCAGTTCAGAGGTTAAACGCGCATCCCATACCCACCATGCCCCCCACATCGGCTTACCCCATACGGCCCCTGTAAGCAGGGCAATGAAGGTATAAACTGCTCCTATTGGAGCCATTGCAGAGGCGGCCATGTCTGACAGCTTGACCTGCCAGACCAAGCCAATAAACGCTGCAATCGCCATGGACATGTAAACACCCATAGACCAAATCGCAGAAGGGACATGGATATAAATAATCCGGAAGCTATCACCTTGTTGATAGTCAGAAGGGGCGAAGGCCAGTCCCCATATCGTTCCTACCGATAAACACAGTAGGGCTAATATGAAAAACCAGGGCAATAGCTTACCACACAGCTGATAAGCGGTTTCGGGCTTGGCATAAGGATGGAGCCATTTCCACATCGTCGTTCTCACTCTTACTTCAGTGTTGTCTTATTTACGTCTCTTGGACTTTTTTTTGACAATTATTAGTTTTGTAATTTATAGAAAGGGGAAATTTCGTGCTTGATCGAAAACAATTAATTGACACTTACTCTCAACGCAGCACTAATCGCAAATGGTGTCAGTGTCATAGCTCCCATAAACATCGCCCCTAGTATTGCAAGCTGACCGTTATACGCCATTCCAAGTGAAGCAGCGTCAATAGCCGAGGTCGCAAAGATCAATACGGGAATGTACAGCGGTAAAACCAACAAGCTGAGTAGCACGCCCCCTTTTTGTAGACCGACTGTCAACGCGACACCAATAGCACCTATAAAACTCAACGTTGGTGTACCTATCAGTAATGTTGTAACAACAGCCAGCCAAGAATTCATATCAAGAGAAAGTAAAATAGCCAGCAAAGGGCTAATCAGAATCAACGGTAAGCCTGTCAAAACCCAATGTGCAATCACTTTTGAAATCACGACTATAGGCAATGGGACAGGCATTAACATCATTTGTTCCAGTGAACCATCCTGAAAGTCATCCCTGAATAATCGTTCAAGAGATAACAGTGCAGACAGCAATGCCGCAACCCAAACAATACCAGCAGCAATACGAGCTAACAGGTTGGGTTCTGGGCCAATACTGAGTGGGAAAAGTGTAATCACTATGATGAAAAACCACAGTGGATTGAATATGTCTGCCTGACGGCGAAACGCTATAAGCAATTCACGTCGAATAATGCTGTTCATTGTTGCAAACATAGCTAATCACCCAGTTTTATTTTTCTTAGTTTTGGATTGTCAGCGAACATGTCCTGGTGTGTTGTAAGTATCACAATGCCATCATCTTCAGCATGGCTAAGGAAGAGAGATTCCAGAACTTTCACTCCCTGTTTATCAATCGCCGTCAGAGGCTCATCCAAGATCCAAAGTTTATGGTCGCTCAGCCACAAACGGGCCAATGCAACTCGACGTTGTTGTCCAGCAGAAAGCTGAGCAACGGGGACATCTTCACGCCCCACTAGCCCTACTTTCATCAAAGCACTATAGATAGTCTCTTTATCTACAGGCTTACGAGAATGTATATTGAGATAGAACCTCAAATTTTCATAAGCAGTTAGCTCACGCTTCACACCTGTTTGATGGCCCAAAAACAGCAGATCCTGATGATAAGCATCTCGGTTTGACTCAATATTCTCGCCGTTCCAGAAAATCTCACCACTATCACGTTCTCCGAGCCCAGTTACGATACGCAACAACGTTGTTTTGCCTGTGCCATTTCGGCCTTCAATCTGTACTAACTCACCGGAATTTATAGTAAAAGATAGGGATTCGAAGAGAATTCTTTCATCTCTGATGGCAGTCAGTTGAGATACTTCTAACATGAACGTTCACTACATAAATTTCGTGCGGGTATAGTACCACAGCCGTACTCACACAAAATAGAATTAGCCACATACGAATCACGAAACTCGGTAAGATTCTGTTAACAATCTATCACAGCCCCATTTAACTACCACTAAATGGTTACAATTGAACACAAAAAAAGGATGCTGTTTGCATCCTTTTTAATCGTTATTTTCTCGCACTTTTTCGCCGTACTGGTGTTTTGCGTTGTTCATTGCCAGCACTTAGAGGAGGAATCTTCTCTTTCCCTGCAATCTTCTTTTGCAAGGATAACATCAATTCAGCTTCAGCTTTAGGCAATTCACATTCTTCAATAAGCTCGTTAACGTCAGCGCCTAACTGAACCATTTTTGTGGCTCTCGAGTACAACCGACCATCACCATCTTCCTGTTCTAGTTCTGATATTCTTTCATTCAGGTGCTGGATGAGATCCTGTTGCTCACTTACTCGTTGCCCTAATCCGACAACCACAGAGCGCACTTCAAGCAGTTGTTTTGTAGCCTTCTGCAACTCTTTATCGAGGTGGCGATTCTGTTGCCGCCAATGATCGGCCATTAGCCGCTGACTTTTCTTAATACGAAAAAGAGCCAATACAAACAACAGTACAACTAACGCAATGGCTCCTGCGATCACAGGAGCATTTGCAAATACCACTGCATCCATTACAGGTGAGCCATCTCATCCCATTCTTCGTCAGTCAGAAGCTTGTTCAGATCAACCAAGATTAGTAGCTTACCATCGCGGTTGCTCACACCCTGAATGAACTTAGCACTTTCATCAGTACCAACACTTGGCGTGGTATCAATTTCAGAAGAACGCAAGTAAACCACTTCCGCAACGCTATCCACTAGAATACCAATCACCTGATGTTCTGATTCAATCACGATGATGCGCGTATTATCGGTAATTTCACCTTCCATCAAGCCGAAGCGTGAACGAGTATCGATTACCGTTACGACGTTACCACGTAGATTAATAATACCTAGAACATAATCAGGGGCGCCCGGTACAGGAGCAATCTCTGTATAGCGAAGTACTTCACGTACCTGCATTACGTTGATACCGTAAGTTTCTTCTTCTAGCTGGAACGTCACCCACTGAAGTACTTCGTCATTGGACTGATCTTTTCTTACTTCGACTTCATTAGTTTGAGACATACCTATTCCTCTCTAAGCCTAAATCGGCATAAATGTTTTATTTATCTAAGGCTTTTACATCAAGTCCTGCATTAAGCATAGCTATCAATGCTTCAACATGGATCAAAGCACACATTTTTTCTTTAACCATTCCAGCTAGCCACGGGCGCTTACCTGCTGTTTTGCGCCAGCGGACTTTCTCTGGATTAAGCGATTCTGTTCCTTTTAGTTGTGTTGAAGCTAGTCCCCACATACTTTCATCCAGCATCACTATGTATTGGTATTCATCCTTGTAGCTGTTGTCTATCAGCTTTTCGGACATCACCCACTTTGCCGTGTCTACCACATCCAGCTGAGCCTCTCGGCTTGTTTGGAGGCCTAAATACCATTCAGGACGCCCTATCAGATGATTCAATTCCGCTATTCGGTGTATACCACCGAGTTCGTCTAGGGGAACTGCAAAAGTCACGCTATTCACATCAAAGTAAAGTACCTGAAACTCTGCGTCACGCTCAGTCGAATGCCAAATGCCTAATTCGCTGCCCCCAGCTTGAGTATCAGGCTCGACAGAAGCTTCTTCTGCCAATTCAACTTCTGGCTCTTCAATTTGAATTTCAGCTTCTGATTCTACTTGGATGGTTTCCTCAACAAGGTCAGAAGTGTCCAACTCAGCCTCAACTATCGGCTCGTCTAAGTCAGGAATTTCAACTTCCCAATCCTGAACTTCTTCAACAACCTCTTTGGCTTCAGCAATCTGAACCGTGTTTTGCTCCATCACCTCTTCAAGCTGAAGCTCTGCAACAGGGTTGGTGGACTCCAGTTGTTCCAGCAGCCTTTCCACATCATCTAAATTGGGAACTTCTACTTCCGCAGTTGGTGCTGAATAGTAGCTTTTCTCTTCAACTGACTGAACAACGGGCTCCAGTTCCACCTCTTCCGGTTTTGGTAAGATATCAGGAACGCTTTCTGGAACCTCTGACAGTTCTTCAATTTCAATTGATTCATCGAGTAACGCTGAAAAGTACTCGTCCAGCGCTTGCTCACTTGAGAGTAAAGTGTTGCTACTCATCCACCGCTAACCTCTCTAAATAGATCAACAGTTGCTTGTATGCGAAAACACCCCGGCTACCCGATGCAAAATGTGAAACTGGAAGATGTTTTAAACTGGCATCTCGGAACTTGGTATCGATCGGTACAGCCGAAGTCCAAACTTGATTAGGGTAATCCTTCTTCAGTTGCTGCAAAGTCTGCAACGATGCTCTCGTTCGCTTATCGTACATTGTCGGAACAATCGTTACTTTAAATTCACGATTACGCGATTTTTGCATAATCGCCAATGTTCGAACCATACGCTCCAAGCCTTTCATCGCCAAGAACTCTGTCTGGACTGGAATCAATATACGATTGCTCGCAGCCAACGCATTGACCATCATGACCCCTAATATCGGCGGGCAATCAATGAGCACATAGTCATAATGCTCTTTTATTGCCATTAGAGCTCGCTTGAGGATAAGTCCCATCCCACTGCGGTTTCCCATCACACGGTCAAGCGTCGCAAGTGACATATGGGCAGGTATTAAGTCAATCCCTTCAATATCTGACTTCATGACCAAAGGTAAAACGCTTTGTTCACTAAACTCTTTGAGTTGGAAAAGATCGAACAGGCTTGAAGCCACGCCGTCGGAGTCATAACCTAAATACGTAGTCAGAGATGCATGCGGATCCGTATCTACAAGTAGAACGCGTTTTCCTTGCTTGCTAAGCAAACCAGCCAACGTGATCGTCGTTGTCGTTTTACCAACACCGCCTTTCTGGTTTGCAATACTCCAAACAATCATGCGATACCTCTACGACAGGCCAACTTCTACCAGAATGCGCTCAGCAATACGCTCCAATGGTAGGTCTTCGGTGGAAATACCCGCTTTGGCCACGGCTTGAGGCATGCCATAAACAACACAACTCTCTTCGTCTTGCGCCCAAATTGTTGAGCCTGCGCTTTTCAACATACGAGCGCCTTCTCTTCCATCTGCTCCCATACCTGTTAGAACCATTGAAAGTACTTGATCAGAATAGATTTTTGCTGCACTGCCAAAGGTTACATCAACACAAGGCTTATAATTCATTCGCTCACCGCCATCGATGACACGTAACTTTGCAGAGCCTGGGCGCCCGTCAATCATCATCTGTTTACCGCCAGGCGCAAGGTATGCAACTCCTGGTTTGAGCACATCACCATCAGCCGCTTCTTTAACCTGAATTTTACACAGCGAGTTTAAACGACTCGCGAACGCAGCCGTAAACGTTGCTGGCATATGCTGAATCAACACAATTGGATGCGGATAGTTAGCGGGTAGCTTTGTAAGTATTTTTTGTAATGCAACAGGCCCTCCTGTGGAGGTACCGATTGCAGTCAGCTGGTATTTTTTGCCACTTGCTTTAAATCTTGCAGCTGAAGACGGCTTAGAGGCGGTCGCTGCTGGGCGCGTCGTCCGCTGCGTAGGAGCAGTCGACGTAGCAGGTTGCCTTGCCGTCGGAGTAGCCGTTGGTGCTGGTTTTGCCGCAGGGCGACGCATAAAGGTACGGCGTGACGAGATTTGAATTACGCGCTGCTGTAACAGAGAAACTGCATCATCACGGTTACGTGCAATATCCTCAAACTTCTTCGGCAAAAAGTCCAATGCACCTGCATCAAGCGCATCTAACGTTGCTTTAGCACCATCATGAGTCAAAGAAGAGAACATCAAAATTGGAACCGGACTTTTTGCCATGATCTCACGAACGGCTGTTATACCGTCCATGACTGGCATTTCAATGTCCATAGTAATGACGTCTGGCTTCAATCTGATCGCTTTTTCGACCGCTTCTTTACCATTGGTCGCAACATCCATCACCTCTAGTCTAGGCTCTGAATTGATTATTTCACTGACTCGGCGACGGAAAAAACTCGAATCATCTACCACTAAAACTTTAATCGCCATAGCAATCCTTTTTTGTTCTACGACTTAGATTCGAGAAGCAGCTGCATACTGCTTAAGCAAATCCGGCACATCCAGAATTAGAGCGATATGACCATCGCTGGTAATCGTTGCACCTGCCATTCCTGGCGTGCCTTGAAGCATGCTATCAAGCGGTTTAATAACCACTTCTTCTTGCCCAATCAAGGTATCCACAACAAAACCAACACGTTGGCTACCGATCTGGACAATCACAACATGCCCATGACCTTTACGAAGCTCTACATCTCCAGCTTGAGGCGCTAACCAATTCTGTAAGTAGAACAACGGAATCGATTTTTCACGAACGATAATAGTCAACTGACCGTCTACGACGTTAGTCCTGCTCAAGTCGAGGTGGAAAATTTCATTCACGCTTGCCAGTGGTAGCGCAAACGGATGTCCAGCAACACCGACCATCAAGGTAGGAAGAATAGCCAGAGTTAACGGAACTTTAATCGTAATCTTGGTTCCTTTACCCATTTCTGAATCGATGTCGATGGAGCCATTAAGGGTGTTAATAGCGGTTTTCACCACATCCATGCCCACACCACGACCAGAAATGTCTGAAATTTGTTCTTTACTAGAGAAGCCAGGCATAAAGATCAGGTTAAAACATTCTTTATTGGTCAAGCGAGAAGCTGCATCCTCATCCATGATACCGCGCTTGACCGCAATACCTCGAAGCTTATCTGGGTCCATACCACCACCATCATCTACAATGGCTAATTCGATATGATCGCCCTCTTGAGAAGCAGACAGGATAACTTTACCCGTTCTCGGTTTACCGGCCTTGACTCGGTCATCAGGCATTTCAACGCCGTGGTCGACAGAGTTACGTACCAAGTGAATCAGTGGATCCGCTAGTGCTTCAACTAGGTTTTTATCCAAGTCTGTATCTTCACCACGCATCTCAAGATTAATATCTTTCTTCAGACTACGAGCTAAATCTCGAACAACACGAGGGAAACGACCGAATACCTTCTTGATGGGCTGCATGCGTGTTTTCATCACAGCGCCTTGAAGATCAGCAGTAACAACATCCAAGTTCGCTACCGCTTTTGACATTTCTTCATCATTGCTGTTGAGGCCCAAACTTAGCAGTCGGTTACGAACAAGCACCAATTCACCGACCATATTCATAATGGTATCTAGTGTTGATGTATCTACCCGTACAGTTGCTTCAGCTTGAGGTTTCTTGGCTTGTGTCGCTGGCGGAGCAGCTTCTTTTTTAGCTGGCGGTGCAGCTTTCTCTTTTGGTTTTGGGGCAGATGCAACAGTTGAAGCTGCAGGTGCTGCCGCCTTAGGAGCTGGTGCTGCAGCTTTTTGGGCTGGCGCTGGCTTAGCAGGTTCTGGGGCTTGCTCTACATTTTGTGTTGCGGGCTTGGTTGCTGCATCAAGCTCTTCAACTGAAGGCCCCTTACCTGAACCGTGTAAATCATCAAGTAGCTTTTCAAACTCAGCGTCTGTCATTAAATCGCTATCGCCACCACTGGCAGCAGCTGCAGGTGCAGGCGTTTCAGGTTTACTCGGCGGTGGCGGGGCAGGAGTGGCTGCCGAACCTTCACCGGGAGCTTTCCCGCTACCATGTAGCTCATCTAAAAGCTTTTCAAATTCATCATCAGTAATGTCACCGCTCATATCACCATCAAGCACAGACGGAGCGGCCGGAGCCTCTGTTGCTGCAGCGGCTTCAGAGGTCCCTGGTGCACTACCTTCACCATGAAGCTCGTCTAATAATTTTTCAAATTCATCTTGTGTAATTTCGTCAATAGAACCAGCGGACACGGCTTGCGTACTAGGTGCTTCTGGTGATACTTCCACTGGTTCTGAAGCGACAGGCTCTTCAACAATAGGCTCTTCCACTACTGGATCAGCAGGCGCTTCTGCCGTAGGTTCGGCTTCATCTTCAGTTTGAGGTTTGCTTAGACGATGCAGCTCATCAAGCAATGCTTGATCTGCTGGAGTCAGAGGCTCTCTATCCTGTACTGCCTGAAACTGCTCGTTGACAGTATCCAGCGCATTCAGCATGGTATCCATTAGACTTGCTGTAACCTGGCGCTGACCGTTACGCAAAATATCAAACACGTTTTCAGCACCGTGGCAGGTATCAACCAGTTCGGTTAATGATAAGAAACCCGCCCCGCCTTTGACAGTGTGGAAACCACGAAATATTGCATTTAAAAGGTCTTTGTCGTCAGGGTTGTTTTCTAGTTCTACCAACTGTTCAGAAAGAAGCTCTAGTATCTCGCCAGCTTCAACCAAAAAGTCCTGTAGAATGTCTTCGTCTAATTCATAGCTCATAAGTTACCTCTAAAACCCAAGACTTGAGAGTAAGTCGTCGACTTCGTCTTGTGATGAAACCGCATCTTCCCTTTCATGAGGGTTGAGTATTGGCCCCTCTGGGTCTATCGATGATTTGTTCTTATCGTTTGCAGCGTCTTGTAGTTGACTTGCGCCAAACGCTGTCAGAATTTCCACTAGTCTCTTTTCAACTTCATTAACGAGGGTAATCACTCTACGAATGATTTGACCTGTCAAATCTTGAAAATCCTGCGCCATTAGAATTTCTGTTAGCTGCCCTCTAAGCTCGGAGCTATCTCCTTCTACTTCACCAAGTAGACCATCAATGCGATGGCACAGAGCTTTAAATTCTGCAAGTTCAATACGCCCATGCATTAATTCGTTCCACTGAGGGCGGACCTGGAGCAATCCTTCATGAAGGTTGTCTGCTATTGGCATGCAGCGGTCAACAGCATCCATGGTTTTATTCGCCGCAGTTTCTGTCTTATCAATGACATACTGGAGTCTGTCCCTAGCATCAGGAATTTCATCGTTCGCAATCTCACTCATGCGTTCATCAATGCTAAATTGCTTGATAGATTCGTGAAGATCACGCGTCAGCTCACCTATTTCCTGTAGCATTGGATTAGAAGAGCCTTCATGTATGTCTTTGACAAGTTGGTCAGCTTCTTTCTGCTGATCGTTTTCTAACAACTCTACGAGGTGCTTTGCCTGTTCTAATGAAATCATTCTGAATTGGCCTTTCGCGTTACGTAGTCAATTCCTTGACTTATAAACGCTCAAAGATTTTATCTAATTTTTCTTTTAGTGTAGCTGCGGTAAATGGCTTAACGATATAGCCATTAACACCTGCTTGCGCAGCTTCAATGATTTGTTCGCGCTTCGCTTCTGCTGTGATCATAAGAACAGGTAGATGCTTAAGCTCCTCGTCGGCACGAATATGCTTCAGAAGGTCGATACCTTGCATACCAGGCATGTTCCAGTCTGTTACTACAAAGTCGAACTCACCTTTCTTAAGCATTGGTAACGCCGTTAAGCCGTCATCCGCTTCTTGAGTGTTATTGAAACCCAAGTCACGAAGTAAGTTCTTAACGATACGGCGCATTGTTGAAAAGTCGTCAACAATAAGGATCTTCATGTTTTTATTCAAAATTGCCTCCACTGAGTTCGATATCAGTGATTTTTAGTCATTATTTGTCCAAACACTCAACTTTGTGCGTAGACGCTGCATTGATTGGCTTAGTATTTGGCTAACGCGCGACTCGCTAACACCAATAACTTCGCCGATTTCCTTCAAGTTTAACTCTTCATCATAATAAAGCGAAAGTACTAGAGCTTCTCTTTCAGGAAGTGATTTAATTGATTCTACTAGTGCAGTACGAAAATATTCATCTGCGACGCCCTGAAAAGGGATATTTTCTTCGTCAGCATCTTCGTGCGATATCGCATCTTCTGACACACCTAAATCGTCAATACCAATGAGACGAGAACTGTTAATATCCGTTAATGCACTGTGGTATTGCTCAAGGCTCATTTCTAAGCGCTTGGCGACCTCTGCATCGGTTGGGTCCCGATTGAGTTCACCTTCTAACTGCGCAATGGCCTGACTGATTTCTCGACTGTTTTTGTGTACTGAGCGGGGAACCCAATCCCCACGGCGTATATCATCAAGCATAGCACCACGGATGCGAATGCCAGCATAGGTTTCAAAACTGGCGCCTTTACTGCCGTCGTAGTTCTTTTGAGCTTCTAATAAGCCAATCATTCCGGCTTGAATTAGGTCTTCGACCTGTACGCTCGGAGGTAATCGCCCGAGCAAATGGTGAGCAATGCGCTTTACCAGCACCGAGTATTTTTCTAAAAATGCTCGCTGGCTGTCTTGATTTGCGTATTGGTCATAGGTCAATGCCTTATTCACCAAATGGTTCCTCTAACATCTCTGTTCTATGAAGTAAGCGTTCTACAAAAAACTCCAGATGTCCACTCGGTGTCTTAGGAATTGGCCAAGTTAGCGCTTTATTTGCTAACGATCCCAAAGCTAATGACGCTGGCGAACGAGGGAATGCATCCACGACAATCTTTTGTTTTTTCACAGCTTGTCGAACTTTATCATCCAATGGAATACATGCTACGAGCTCAAGGCTAACATTCAAGAATCGCTCTGTGACCAAGGTCAACTTTGCGAACAATTCTCTCCCTTCACGATAGCTTCTGACCATATTTGCAACAATTTTAAATCGTTGAACTTGGTGTTCTTTACTCAAAAGTTTGATCAGAGCATATGCATCCGTGATAGAAGTCGGTTCGTCACAAACCACAACTACCACATCCTGAGCTGCGCGTGAAAAGCTCACTACCATATCTGAGATCCCGGCAGCAGTATCAATGAGTAACACGTCCATCTCATCTTCTAGGCTGCCAAAAGCACGAATTAAACCGACATGTTGCGCATGAGACAATTCGGTCATTGACTGAGTGCCAGAAGTCGCCGGAATAATTTTTATTCCATACGGTCCTTCAACAATAGCATCTTGTAAGTCACATTCGCCTGCTAATACATGGCCGAGGTTTTTCTTCGACCGTATACCCAGCATTACATCAACATTTGCCAAACCAAGGTCAGCATCAAGCACCATGACCTTTTTGCCTTGGCGCGCCATACATATCGCAAGGCCTAAAGTCACATTTGATTTACCCACGCCGCCCTTACCACCAGTAACCGCAATTACTTTAGTCAGTGAAGGTTGTGTTAAGCGGCGTAGTCCGCTTGCTTGGTCTTGTATCATATTCTTAGTCATAATCGTCCGCCGCCTAGAACCTTTCTGATTCACTATTCCAATAGTGAGGTTCGTCATCTGTCGACTTCTCTAACAATTCATTTGCCTTCGCAACCATGTACTTAGGCTGCGCTATCACTATGTCTTCCGGAACTCGCTGTCCATTCGCGATATAAGCCACAGGTAATGAGTTTTGTACTACGACACTGACAAACTCTCCTAGGCTTAACGACTCATCCAGTTTGGTGAGAATACAACCCGAAAGTGGAATTCTCTTAAAGTGGTCGATGGTCTCTTGCAGTACCTTGCGCTGCGCGGTAGCAGGTAAAACTAGGTAGCTATGAATCACTTCACCGCTTTCATGCATGAGCGTATCAAGCTGCTCTGATAAGCGAACATCACGCTGTCCCATACCTGCTGTATCAACCAGAATTAGGCGACGATTTCTCAGTTGATATATTACATCGGCTAACTCTTTGGAATCTTTAGCAACTTTTACTGCACATCCCATAATGCGACCGTAAATCGATAATTGCTCGTGTGCACCGATACGATAAGTATCCGTTGTAACTAAGGCGACGTTGTCTGAGCCAAACTCCATTGCAGCTCTTGCTGCAAGCTTGGCAACCGTCGTCGTTTTACCCACGCCTGTAGGCCCTAGTAAGGCAACCACGCCACCACGTTTAAGAATATCTTGTTTGGAAATAGGAATTTGGTCCGAAACTAGACCCAGCAACGCTTTCCATGCTTTTGTTGGTGGCGTATCTTCAGGAATATAACATGCGAGTTGATCCGCTAGCTCAGCAGAAACCCCCATACGTTCAAGTCGTTTAATCAACATCGCACGAAGAGGTTCGCGGCGCTCAACTTCCTGCCACATAAGTCCAGATACTTGATGCTCAAGAAGTCGGCGAATTGACGTCATCTCTTCACGCATATCTTCAAGATCTTCGCCGCGCACATTCTGCTCTTCGGCACGACTACGTTCATAACGTGTCGGATCAAGACGTGGAGCAGGTCGCTCTGCGCTTCGGTCTTCTGCAATGAGTCGGGCTAACGGAGAGTCTTCACGTACCTGAACGCCGTTATTATCCCCTCGAGCAGCCGATTGTCTCTTAAGTAATGCCGATAGTGAGTCCGCACTTTCTGGCTCATTGCCATCGGCTTCTCCAGCACCGTTGCTGTATTGCTTAAGCATGTTTGCAAAGCGCTTCGTCATGGAGCGGCCTGAGTCCGCCTTACCTTGCAGACTCACTCTATCTTCGTCTAACTGACGTTGCTTAGGAGTTGGCGCGCTCTTCATATTCGCAGCGGCCTGAGAGTTGTTGTAGCGAGGTTGGGAGTTATAGTTAGCGCCTGAGCGCGCCGCGGCTGTCTCATTGTCTACCGCTGCAACAATCTCCACACCACCAGCGACTTTTTTATTAGACATGATAACCGCATCATCACCTAACTCCCCTTTGACTTGGAGTAAGGCGGTACGCATGTCTTTGGCAAAAAATCGTTTAATCTTCAAAGTAGATATCCATCTATTCACGCATTACTGCTAGTTACCAACGGCTTGAACAATACGTATTTGTTTCTCGTCTGGGATTTCCTGATAAGAGAGCACTCGCAGCGATGGGATTGTGTTCTTCACAAACTTAGCCAATGTTGAACGCAATACGCCAGAGGTCAGAAGGACGGCTGGCTCTCCTTTCAACTCTTGCTCTTGAGTTGCCTGAGTTAAAGAAGATTGTAGTCGTTCTGCCAAACCTGGTTCGATGCCTGCAGACTCTCCCCCAGATGCTTGCATTGTTTGATGCAATATTTGTTCCAGCTCAGGAATCAATGTAATAACTGGCAACTCTGGCTCTATTCCATTGATTTCCTGAACAATTAATCGTTTTAAAGAAATGCGAACGGCGGCTGTGAGGATGTCAGGTTCTTGACTCTTGCTTGAATATTCAGCCAAGGTTTGGACGATAGTTCGGATGTCTCGGATAGGTACCGCTTCATTAAGCAAGTTCTGTAATACTTTCACCACAACGCCCAGCTGAAGCTGATCCGGCACAAAGTTCTCTACCAATTTAGGCGCACTTCGACCAAGCATCTCTAGCAGGTTTTGCACTTCCTCATGACCAATCAGATTTGAAGCGTTGTTCGTTAGTAGTTGACTTAAATGAGTAGCAAGAACGGTAGAAGAGTCCACTACGGTATAACCAAGTGCTTGGGCGTGCTCTCGCTGCTCATCTTTGATCCACACTGCCTCAAGACCAAAAGCAGGGTCAATGGTTGGTTCGCCTTCCACCATGCCATATACCTGCCCCGGGTTAATAGCCAACTCCATATCAGGGCGAATCTCTGCTTCACCTACTGCAACGCCCATCAAAGTAATCCGATAACTATTGGGAGTCAGCTCCAAGTTGTCGCGAATGTGGACCGCAGGAATCAGAAAACCAAAATCTTGCGAGAGTTTTTTGCGAACGCCCTTAACCCGTTCTAACAACTCGCCTCCTTGGTCTTTGTCCACTAACGGGATCAAGCGGTAACCTACCTCAAGACCAATGATGTCAACGGGTTGAACGTCATCCCAAGACAATTCTTTAGGCGTCGGCGCATCTTGCTCTGTAGTGGCTGGTAAATTAGATTTCTCCGCTTCCTGTTTCTGTTTACGATGAATCCAGTACGCGCCAGCACCTGCCATAATCGCAAGTAACAAGAATGCAAAATGCGGCATACCGGGCACGACACCCATCACGCCAAGAATACCAGCGGTAATCATTAGTGCTTTCGGGTTGTCGAACATCTGGAACACAACCTGCTGTCCCATATCCTCGTCAGTGTTCTGGCGAGTCACCATGATTGCAGCACCAATCGACAAGAGTAGCGACGGTATCTGAGCAACCAAGCCATCACCAATAGTCAACAAGGTATAGATCTGGATGGCGTCACTGAATGCCAATCCATACTGGGCCATACCAATCGATAGACCACCGATGATGTTGATAAACAGAATCAGGATACCTGCAATGGCATCACCCTTAACAAATTTTGATGCACCGTCCATCGAACCGTAAAAGTCAGCTTCTTTCGTCACTTCCTGGCGACGAGTGCGCGCTTGGTCTTGATCGATCAATCCTGCGTTCAAGTCAGCATCGATCGCCATTTGCTTACCTGGTAACGCATCCAAGGTAAAACGTGCGCTCACTTCAGAAATACGACCTGCACCTTTGGTCACAACCATAAAGTTGATGATCATCAGGATAAGGAAGACAACAAGACCAACGGCATAATTACCACCAATCACCACGCTACCAAACGCTTCAATCACACTACCTGCCGCTCCGGTACCTTCGTGGCCATACAACAAAACAACTCGAGTTGAAGCAACGTTCAACGCTAGGCGCAGTAAAGTCGCGATAAGAAGTACGGTTGGAAACGCAGCGAAATCTAATGGCCTACGGGTGTAGACTGTGACCAATAGCACCACCATCGCCAGTGCGATGTTAAATGTGAAGAATAAGTCGAGCAGGAATGGCGGTATTGGCAGCACGACCATCGCCAGTGTCGCCAATACCATGACAGGCGCACCTATCGCTGGCATCGCTCTCTGAGGGATGGGAGGTAACTTATCCGCGAACGGCAATGTAAACTTCATAGAAGAGAAATCTATAATTTAACCAAAATTAAGGGACTTAGGCGGTTATGCAAGTTCCAGTCCATAAGTCCTGTCAATTTTATGGCTAAACAGAAAAGTCGCAGAAAGCTGTAACTCATTGAATTACATTACTTCCTACACAAGCAATGTACTTTAAGGTTGGATATTAAAAATCAGCTCACCACGTCGTTTATTCAGATCGTAATCAACACATACGATACCGGAGGTAGGAAACATCGGTGGCACCATATCTGGCACAAATTCCGCCGTCAGATAACCGACCAATGGCAAGTGTGAGACTAACAGGATCGATTCAAGACCTTCCACTTCGGCAACCGCAGCAACATAATCCGCCACATGAGTCGACTCACCATATGGCGTGATCTCTTCAAACGTTTGGATTTGTTTGGCGTTGAAACTTCGGGATACTTCCTGCCAGGTTTGTTGGGCCCGCAAGTAAGGGCTTACTAGTACTTTATCAAACTGGGCATAGCCTTGTTCTGCACAAGCTCTGGCCACTGCGGCTGAGGCACTGCGTCCTCTTTCTGTTAGCGCACGCTCAGCGTCAGAAGCTGCGTAATGCTCTGCTTCTCCGTGGCGCATTATAAATATTTTCATGGCTTCTTCCTAAATCGGTGACTGCTTACTAACCGCAATGTTATTCTTTAATACACGGACTTTTGCTGCCCGTTTAAAAATAATTATATCAAGTACCTTGCTAAAGACTTCGACTTTCTTAACAATCTTAAGGAATGGATAATTAAATTACGTATGCTTATATTTCTCAAAGAGATAGTTGGCACTCGTTCACATCCCGTACATACTAGTATCTAAGCATCTTCAGCGGAGAGACCCTTGTGCATATAAGCCCAAATGACACCAACCAATATCGCTACCTCACGTTGGAAAACGGGCTCAGAGTCTTGGTGGTTCAGGATCGCGATGCACAAAAATCAGCCGCCGCGCTTGCAGTCAATGTAGGGCATTTTGATGACCCGATGGATCGTCAGGGGCTCGCTCATTACCTAGAACATATGCTGTTTTTGGGTACAGAAAAATACCCTAAAGTCGGGGAGTTTCAAAGCTATATTAATCAGCACGGTGGCAGCAATAATGCTTGGACTGGCACCGAGCACACTTGCTACTTTTTTGACGTTACTCCTTCAGCCTTTGAGGATAGCCTCGACCGGTTTAGCCAATTTTTTACTGCACCACTGTTTAACCCTGAAGCGCTAGATAAAGAACGCCAAGCGGTTGAATCTGAATATAAGCTCAAACTTAAAGATGATTCTCGTCGTCTGTATCAGGTTCACAAGGAGCTGGTGAATCCGGAACATCCGTTTGCCAAGTTTTCGGTAGGCAACCTAGAAACACTCGGTGATCGTGATGGGCAGTCGATCCGTGACGAGATTGTCGAATTTCACTATCAGCAATACTCTGCGGATTTGATGACGCTAACCGTTATGGGCCCTCAATCTCCAGACAAGCTTGCGCTCTGGGTGGAAGAAAGATTTTCGTCCATCCCAACCCATGGCCTGGCGGGTAAATCTATCAGCACACCCTATACGGACAAAAACTCCACCAGCATTTTGGTGAATGTAGAGCCAATCAAAGAAATCCGGAAACTGATACTGACCTTCCCAATGCCAAGTATGGATGAGCATTATCGTCAGAAACCTCTCTCTTATTTCGCGCATTTGCTTGGTTATGAGGGTGAAGGCAGCCTGATGTTAGCGTTGAAGGAAGCAGGTTGGATCACTTCCCTTTCTGCCGGTGGTGGCACCAGTGGCAGCAACTATCGTGAATTTACGGTTAGCTGCGCGTTAACCACAGAGGGACTTGGCTGTGTTGATGAAATTGTACAGGCGATTTTCTCCTATTTAACACTATTAAGCCGCGATGGGTTTGATGAGTGGCGTTACCTTGAGAAGCAGGCCGTGCTCGAGTCGGCTTTCCGCTTTCAAGAGCCGACACGACCATTAGATTTGGTCAGTCACCTTGTGGTCAACATGCAGCATTACGCGCCAGAAGATACAATCTACGGCGACTTTATGATGAATGAATATGACGAACCTCTACTCAAAGACCTGCTGCAATATTTAACGCCTGAGAACCTTCGCATTACGCTAATTGCGCAGGGCTTCAAGTATGATAAGCAGGCCCAATGGTACGCTTCTCCCTACTCCGTCACTCCATTTAATTCAGAGAAGCTGGCCTACTATAAAGCAACAAGCGAATTGAGCTTTTGCCTGCCGCCAAAGAACCCGTTTATTTGTTACGACTTAGATCCGCAGCCCATCGATTCTCGGTCTGATATCCCTGAAGTCATTGAAGAACTTCCAGGCTTCAAATTATGGCACCTCCAAGACCATGAATTCCGCGTACCTAAAGGTGTTATCTATGTAGCGATTGATAGCCCGCATGCGGTCGCTAATCCGAGAAACATTGTCAAAACACGCTTATGTGTAGAGATGTTCCTCGATTCACTGGCTAAAGAGACCTATCAGGCGGAAATTGCCGGTATGGGCTACAACATGTATGCCCATCAAGGTGGCGTGACGTTAACACTGTCTGGTTTCAGCAAGAAACAGCCAGAGTTGATGAAAATGATCCTCAACCGCTTTTCTAAACGTGAGTTCAGTGCCAAACGCTTTGAGACCATCAAAACTCAGTTAATCAGGAACTGGCGTAACGCAGCCCAAGACAAACCCATTTCTCAGTTGTTCAACGCCATGACCGGGCTGTTACAACCCAATAACCCACCTTACGTTGAATTGTTGGAAGCACTCGAGACTATTCATGTCGAAGAGTTAGCCGAGTTCGTTCAGGATATTTTGGCCGAATTGCATGTTGAGATGTTTGTTTATGGTGATTGGACCCGCACTGATGCAATCAGCCTCGGTGAGACACTCAAAGACGCGCTTAGAGTCCATAATCAACAATATGAGGAAGCACTTCGTCCTCTTGTGATGCTTGGTAAAAACGGGACATTCCAATGTTCGGTGGAATGCAATCAGGAAGATTCTGCCGTCGTTGTATACTACCAGTGTGACGATATCGAGCCGCGAAACATCGCTCTCTACTCACTGGCTAATCACCTGATGTCAGCTACGTTTTTCCATGAGATACGTACCAAGCAACAGCTGGGTTATATGGTAGGAACAGGGAACTTACCACTCAATCGTCATCCGGGTATTGTGCTCTATGTACAATCTCCCAATGCCGCTCCTGTCGATTTAATTAGCTCGATTGACGAGTTTCTCAATGCGTTCTATATGGTGCTTCTTGAGCTCAACGAATACCAATGGCACAGCAGTAAACGAGGGTTGTGGAACCAGATTGCAACGCCAGACACCACCCTACGCAGTCGAGCTCAGCGTTTATGGGTTGCAATAGGTAATAAAGATCGTGGCTTTAACCAAAAAGAAGTGGTGTTGGAAGAACTCAAGACACTTACTCGCGCTGACATGATTCGCTTTGTCGTGAACGAACTCAAACCCAGAACAGCGAACCGTCTCATTATGCACACTCAAGGGAACGCACATCATGAGTCCGCTCCGCTTGAATTAGGTTTTGAAATTGGCTCGATTGAGGAATTTCAATTGAGACCAAAAGACATCGATTTAGGCTGATTGCTCCGACTCGACAATCTTTTTCAATGAATGTGGGTGAAGCTTGATACAAATTCCATCGTGCTTAAATGCCACTGTTGGGTTGTTGAGTCGCTCGCCCTCTCCTTTCGGGCTCGATAATTTCACCTTAATTCCCTGCTCTCCCAGCTGATTCCAGTGTTTCGCAAGTTCTGGCTGTTGTTGCTTGATGCCCTGCAAAAATTCCTCTGCTGTTTCAGCTTGCGAAGGCACAACGAACTCGACGTGCTCCCATGACTGCTGCGGATAGCTTTTTCCCTCGGCTGGATAAGGCAATTCTAAGCACTCAATCGACCAATTTAACGCCTTCAAAGGCTGACTAAATTCAATCACAATGATCGGACGACCATTTATCACCGCATTTGATATTTCACAGCCTTCTTTTAACCATTCTTGATGAGCCAGTTTTGCCAATTCCAAGTCATTGATACGTAATGCAATATGATCCGCCTTAAAAGGACGTAAATTAATATGCAGTTTCTCGCTTAAACATTGAATTTTATGCATAAAATCTTCAATCTTGCCTTTCATTTGTGAAGGCATCAATTCAGCATCCAGTAGTCTTTGAGACATTTTCATCTATCCAAAACGTTGATTTTTCCGCAATACTAGCAAGAACCTAAGGAAAAGTAGAAAATTTCCCAGAACACTCCCTATAAGAAAAGCAATAAAGTTGGTATTATGTGCGCCAAATTATGAACTATATAGAGATATGCATTCATTCCACCAGAGTGGATATTATTCAGCAATAGCGTCTGACGAAGCTGAATAACTCAATGCATATCCAACCAATTCCCAAGAATTGAAGGAAGCGCGTGTGAATATCCAAGCACTTATTAACGACAAAGTATCTCAGGCTCTTGAAGCCGCTGGCGCACCTGCAGGCAGTCCTGCAGCCGTTCGTCAATCAGCAAAGCCACAGTTTGGTGATTACCAGGCAAACGGCGTGATGGGCGTTGCTAAGAAACTCGGCACAAACCCACGCGAATTTGCTCAAAAAGTATTGGATGTTCTAGACCTTGACGGTATCGCAAGCAAAACTGAAATTGCGGGCCCTGGTTTTATCAACATCTTCCTGAGCGAAGAATTCCTCGCCAAACAAGCTGAGTCCGCACTTTCTGACTCTCGCCTTGGTGTTGCAGCTGAAGCGCAAAAAACTATCGTTGCTGACTACTCAGCGCCAAACGTTGCTAAAGAAATGCACGTTGGCCATCTACGTTCAACAATCATCGGTGACGCTGTTGTTCGTACTCTCGAATTCCTTGGTCATAAAGTGATCCGTGCTAACCACATCGGTGACTGGGGTACTCAGTTCGGTATGCTTATCGCCAACCTAGAGCGTGTTCAGCAAGAGTCTGGTGAAGTTTCAATGGAGCTGGCTGACCTTGAAGCCTTCTATCGCGAGTCGAAAAAGCTGTACGACGAAGATGAAGAGTTTGCAGTCAAAGCGCGTAACTACGTGGTTAAACTGCAAGGTGGTGATGAATACTGCGCAGAGATGTGGAAGAAACTGGTGGATGTCACCATGATCCAAAACCAACGCAACTACGATCGTCTTAATGTCTCTCTAACTCGTGAAAACGTAATGGGTGAGAGCATGTACAACAACATGCTACCTGGCATTGTGGCAGACCTGAAAGAGCAAGGTCTTGCACAAGAAGATGACGGCGCACAAGTTGTATTCCTTGAAGAGTACAAAAACAAAGACGGCGAGCCTATGGGTGTTATCATCCAGAAGCGTGACGGCGGCTTCTTGTACACCACTACCGATATCGCTTGTGCGAAATACCGCTACGAGACGCTAGGTGCCGACCGCGTATTGTACTTTATTGACTCACGCCAGCATCAACACCTGATGCAAGCATGGACAATCGTTCGTAAAGCGGGCTATGTGCCAGAAGAGGTAACTCTTGAACACCACGCTTTCGGTATGATGCTAGGTAAAGATGGCCGTCCATTTAAGACGCGTGCAGGTGGCACAGTTCGTCTGGCGGACCTGCTAGACGAAGCAGAAGAGCGTGCAATCAAGCTTATCGAGTCTAAGAACCCAGACTTAGAAACTGCTGAAAAGCAAAACATCGCCAACACTGTAGCAATGGCTGCTGTTAAGTACGCAGACCTGTCTAAACACCGTACGACTGACTACGTGTTTGACTGGGACAACATGTTGGCATTTGAAGGCAACACAGCACCATACATGCAGTACGCCTACACACGTGTTGCTTCTATCTTCGCTAAAGCAGGCATCTCTATGGATGAGCTGGCAGGTGACATTCAGATCACCGAAGAGAAAGAGAAATCTCTTATCGCCAAGCTACTTCAGTTTGAAGAAGCTGTGCAGTCAGTTGCTCGTGAAGGTCAACCGCATATCATGTGTAGTTACCTATTCGAACTTGCAGGCCAGTTCTCAAGCTTCTACGAAGCATGCCCAATTCTGAACACAGAAGATGAGTCTGTTAAACAGAGTCGCCTGAAGCTGGCAGCACTGACAGCGAAGACCATCAAGCAAGGTCTTTCTCTGCTAGGTATTGATACGCTAGAACGCATGTAAGCTAGGGCTTTAGCGATACAAAATAAAGGTTGATGTGAAAGCATCAACCTTTTGTTTTATCTGGCGTATACTGGCTAAAAATACTAATAGGAATGAATCATGAGTTTTGAACTCCACCCACAACTGGCAAAGGATACTAGCGTCATTGGCCACTTTCCTTTGACGATTGCCCTGCTCCACAAGGACAACGCTGTTCCTTGGGTCATTCTTGTTCCTAAACGGGAAAATTTAAAAGAACTGCATCACTTGCCAATGCAAGAGCAACAACAGTTCTTACTCGAATCACAAGCGGTAAGCCAAGCATTAGAAGCAACTTTTCGCCCAGATAAACTCAACTTAGGTGCGCTTGGTAATATGGTTCCGCAACTTCATGTCCATCACATCGCACGTTTTAAGGATGATGTTGCCTGGCCAGGGCCCGTATGGGGAAATACTCAGGGGGATTTTCGTTCTGAAGAGGAACAACAAGCGATACTCAGTAAGATTCAGAATGTCTTATCACTAAGTAGCTTGTTTAAAAAAGCATAAAAAAATGCCGCTGTTACCAGCGGCATTTTCTTTACATGGTCACCGTGAGAGATAACTCATCGGCACCATTCGCGGAGTATCTGACTCGGGTCACTTTCTGAGCTTTATTGGTATCGACCAAGCGAGATATCTTCCCTTTCTTTATCCATACCGCCAGCATGGCATCGACACCGTCTTCACTCATTGAAAATTTCTTCGCGAGTTCTTTCTGGCTAACGCAACCCTGCTGTTCGATGTGCCGTTTCAGCTCCTGTAAGATCATGCTGTGTGTGCCTCAGCATAATGCATCTGCTTCTGCCCCGCCGCTTTCAACGCGCGATAAGTCGCAAAGGAAACCAAAATGACTCCGGCTATCCAGGCTGCACTGTAGATTGGGTGGTCTGTGAAATGCATCGTCTGGTAGTAAAGCACTGCACCGCCGTAAGCAAGACCCATCGTCCATACAGCAATAAAGCGCGCGTATTTCTGGCCAAATTCACGGACATATGCGCCCATCGCCGCGACACACGGTGTGTACAGCAAGATGAAAATCAAGTAAGCAAACGCGGCATGGCCTGAGACAAAATATTGGTTTAGGTTACCAAAAATAGAAGCGTCGACTTCCTGCTCTTCTGCCACAGTAGAGCTATCGGTCAAATCACCCACTTCAATACCCAACGGATCGGAATAACTCAATCCAGCTAAATTTTCCGGGATAGACATAACCGCCTCTTCCAAACTCGCCATGAGATTGAACTCACCTTCTTCTCCTTCACTTGGTGCGTAAAGGTTGTTCAAAGTTCCCACTACCGCTTCTTTGGCAAAAATACCTGTGATAATACCAACTGTCGCCGGCCAGTTATCTTCATGAACGCCTATCGGTTCAAATACAGGCGTCACCACCTGAGAAACTTTAGACAGCACTGAATTCTCGCTGTCTTCATTGCCAAATGATCCATCAGTACCGACGGAGTTGAGGAAGCTAAGAATGGTCACAACAACAACGATAGTTTTACCTGCTCCAAGAACAAAGCGTTTCAGCTTTTGCCACGTTTTGATCAGCACATTCTGTATCGTTGGTAATTCGTAATCAGGCATTTCCATGATTAAGCTGTCGCTTGAACCCGGGTAAAGCGTATGCTTTAGCACAAGCCCTGTGAATACAGCCGCAGCAATCCCCAGTAGGTAAAGAGCAAATACGATATTCTGGCCACTTTCAGGGAAAAACGCGGCGGCAAACAATGCATATACAGGAAGACGAGCACCACAAGACATGAACGGCGCCATTGAGGCAGCAAGTTTGCGTTCACGTTCCTGATCTAACGTTCGTGTTGCCATGATGGCTGGTACGTTACAACCGAAGCCAAGAACCAATGGAACGAAGGCTTTACCCGGTAAACCAATCTTCTGCATCACTTTATCGAGAACAAAAGCAGCACGAGACATATAGCCTGAGCTTTCCAGGATTGCTAAAAAGAGATACAAGTAAGCAATCACCGGAATGAACGTGGCGACCGTCTGGATACCTCCACCCACGCCATCCGCAATCAATGTAACCAACCAAACAGGCAGATGATCATCTAACAAGTAGTGCCCACCATCAACCAGCAAAGCGCCGACACCAATATCAAAGAAGTCGATAAATGCACTGCCGATGTTGATAGAGAACATAAACATCAGGTACATAACGACAAAGAAAAATGGAACGCCTACCCATTTATTGAGAATGACGTTATCCACCTTTTCCGTAAAGCTATGACTAAGCTTGCCTTCAGTCCGGCGCACTTTCTTACACTGCTCATGGAGGAAAGTATATTTCGTATCGGCAACCATGAGATCGATATCTAGGTCGAGACTGCCCTGAATTTTCGCAATGTTGTCTCTTTCTTCAGAAGAAAGATTGTTTAAGACCAACAGATCCTGCTCTAAAGCTCGAATAGAAAGAGCGCGGGCGGAAACCTCAGAATGATTAGCAAAAATAGGTTGGATTTGGTCTATCGCTCGCTCAAATTCTACGTCATAGCGAATCTTCAGTTCATTCAGTGCAACGCCTTGAACCACCGCTTTATGTAGACGTTCTTTCAGGCGTTGGACCTGATTTTTGTTGTTTGCGGATAAAGCATATACCGGACAGCCCAGCATTTTTTCTAACGCTTTGACATCGATAGTTTGTCGTTCACGCTTCAATGCATCCATTTTATTCAGCACAACCATCATCGGTCTGCCAAGCTCTCGCAGCTGAAGCGTCATATATAAGCTGCGCTCTAGACACGTCGCATCAACAACGTTAATGATTAGATCCGCTGGATGCGTCAAGACCGCACGTGAAGCGATTGACTCATCGATGCTGTTGCCATCGTTACCGCTATCTAATGCATAGATACCAGGAAGGTCAGTGAGCATGAATTCATCACCAGAATGACTGTAACGACCTGTTTTCTTTTCAACCGTCACACCTGCCCAGTTACCTACTTGCTGTTTGGCACCTGTCAGGCCATTAAACAGGGTTGTTTTGCCACTGTTTGGATTACCGACAGTCAGAATTTTGTACTTCATCAGTTGGTCTCCACATGAATTGAATTAGCAATATTGGTTCTGACTGCCAGAGACACACCGCGGACTTCAACCTGAAGAGGATCGCCCATTGGGGCTTTACGAATAAGCGTGACTGGAGTTCGAGGAAGCAACCCCATCACCATAAGCTTTTTCCTAACATCATTAGAAAGCTCTGAAAAACCGGTGATCGTTGCTTTTTGCCCTTGTGTTAAATCTGAAAGTTTCATAGACAGGCCAATTAAAGATAAAAATGAGAAATATTATTATTAAGACTTTAGATCTTAGCCTGTGTAAATTTTGTAAATCTTGTCTGAAATCAAACATTGCGAATATGGAACGTCACTTTCGTCAATTAAACACCCGTTAATTCCGTTAAAAACAATCATTTCTGGTCAGTTAATAAACACTGCCCATTTCAAACCCTTGCCAACAAATAAACAAAAAACAATTATATATCAACAATATAACTTCAATGTCGCTTTTATCATGTAACCTTGGCGTTAATTTTATAAGTAAAATAAGTCGATAGTTTTATAGTTAAACACGTCGACAAGGACAGCTCCTTGGAAGACATTGAATTCCAGAGGTGGTGCTACCCGCACCACTCCGGCAGCAAGCGAAGGTGTCATTGGCACCCGTGGTATAGTCCCCCCGGCTATACCACGATATTTTTTTCATCACGCATCACGCATCACGCCAATCAGTGTGCTAAGTTCATCCTGCCTAACACAACTCATTTTATTTAGTTTTCTGGTTCAATTAAGTCGTGGGCAGCAACAAGCTACCGATCTTGATCTTCAATAAACTGAGAAGGAGATACGCCAAAACGATGTTTAAATCGCTGGCTAAAATAGGAAGGGTCATTGAACCCGCATTCAAACGCTACATCTGAGATTTTTTCACCAGCCAGCAAACGTCGACAAGCATAGTCCAGCCGCACCTCAGTCACGTAATCCATAAACGTACGTTCTGCAGCCGATTTAAATCGACGCTGTAAACTACGCTCGGACACGTACATTTGCTTAGCCGCTGAAGCCGTACCAAATTCCGGATCTGAATAATGTTGGACAACTAAGGCTTCGAGTTTTTCAATCCACGGGTCTTTTGACTGTTCTTCAGATAAGCCTGTGTCAGTAAGTTGAACAATCGAGTTCTCTTCAAATTCACTTCCAACAGGCCACACAAACTCAATTAAGTTTCGTTCATCGGAGCTGTATCGATGGAAGCTACCACCATTTTCTTTGACCAAAGACTCGATTTCATTCCACAACTCAATGGGCGTCACAGAAGCATCATCAAGCTTTGCACCTTGTTCGGTTATGGAAAAAGAGACTTCTCCGTCATTGATACGATACCTCATCAACACAACTTGCCCTCGATATGAGCGCTTAATCAGATTATCAATCAAAAGATTAAACACACTATCGAGATTAAAAACATCGAGAGTGACGTAAATGTCTTTATCTTCTTCTGAGTGTACCTCCACAGATAAACCAGCCTTAATAAGCTCTTCTTGCCAACCATCCAATGCAGAGCGCAATACCAAAGACAAGTTGTAAACTGGCAAGGCATCGCCATTAGCCGCACGTACGTTAAGCAATAGATCCAGTTCGTGAATCATAAATCTCAATAATTGCTGTTTGCCCTGTTCTGAATCTGTGGCCGTCTGTAATGCACAACCTTGCAGCCTTTCCCGCAACGATTGCACTGACTGTCGATAAAGGATGCGTCGGATTTGTAGCTGTTTTCTTAATTGATCGTTGTTAGTTAGCAGGATTCGGCTTTGATGACGCAGTTGATTAGTCTTAAGCGCAACCTGAGACCTCAGATCCTTATTGGTTCTTGCCATCATGCGAGAACGCCAATAAATAACAAACGCTAGCAAAATAAATACAGCTGTCACGTAGGAGAAAATCGCATACCCTCTGATATACCAAGGCTCGTCAACTGAGAAAACAAACGGCTCAATAGCACTCTGCGCCATGCCATTGTTTACAGCACGCACCTCAAGCGCGTAGTCACCGGGAAGAATATGTTCAATGGTCAGCTTCATTCCTTCGAGATTCTGCCATTCATCCTGTTCTCCCAGTCGATATTGCAGGGAAACATTACTGACCTGTGGAAGCACACCAAACTGAAACGCAATCGATTCTCCATATGTCACATGTGGAGCCCCCAAAACACTCCCACCAAGAGAGTACAAATCCTGATTAGCAACCACTTGGCTGTATATCACCTGTACGTTGGGAGATTTGCTAGCACTAAGACTTTTGGTGTCAACCTTGATAAGGTTTCGCCTTGAGCCAATTAATAGATTTTGCAGGCTTTCTGAGCCAGAGCTGCATAGCCCTGACTGGAATTCGTTATTCACTAAACCGAGCGGCTCACCATAATGTGCTGCTATTTGCCCGCTCTTCGCATAATGGGTCAGACCAGCAGAAGAAGTCATCCAAACACCATTGCTATTACTAATCAAACACTTAGGCGTAATATGATCATCCACCATAGTCAGAGACTTAAGTTGCAAGCTGGCTGCGTCTAATTGATACAATCCGTAAGTGCTCGCCACCCAGATTTCACCACCATTCACTTCTTTTATACTAGCCACACGCCCGTAGTATTCTGAGGCACTAACATAGTGGATTTGGCCGTTAATCAGTACATAGGTGCCATGATCTGTGCCCAAGATTAGACTGCCGTTGTCAGCCACTGCCATCTGAGTAACTTGCGCTGGTAAATACTTGTTCAGCATCCACTCAGAGCCATATTGCATCAAATCGCGACTTTGGGTATCAAAGCGCCATAACTTATAGTCGCTGGCTCCCCAGATTCGACCGTTGTTATCCAGTTCCAACAACTCAACTGACGAGGTTTTTAAAAAGTTAGGTAAACGGTCCGCAATCACAGTACCGGATACACTATCAATACAGATGATGCCATTCTCAGTGGCTAACCAGAGCACGCCATTATGCTCGATAACATCGTTCACTCTACCTTTATAAAGCAGCTTTCTCGACGCCTTACGGTTCAATTTTAGTGAATATACACCCACATTGGTGACCATCCAAAACCCACTACGACTCTTCTTATTAGTCAGTTGAATCAGTTTTTCTGACGCTGCTCCGCGGGTTAACATCAAATCAGGAAAGCGCTTAAAATGATGAGCAAACAATGAGAAGTAATGAATGCCTCGTTCAGTGGCAATCCACATTCCCCCTCGATGATCATTGAGTATTGAGTAAACCTTTTCACCAAACAACGCATGGCTGTGTGTGTGTTCTCTGGCGAAATAGGCACTCTCTTGTGATGCAAAAGAGTACGATTGCAAACCGGATTCGGTACCTATCCAGTAGCCTTTGTGCGTTTCCGCAATACTCAAAACATGTCCACCCGGGATTCGTTTAAGTGGAGCGTCAGGATGGTTAAAATTGAAAAGAATTGCCCCGTGTCGAGTTCCGACGACCAACTCTTGACGTTTTTCGGAAAAATAGAGGATTTCTATATGGCTCGTGCCGGAGCGAGGGGCATGTTCGAAATGGCTACCATCTGACAAATACACTCCGGAGTTTGTCGCCAGTACCCACTTTGACTGAATCAGTTTGGCATCGGTAATGTTGATTTGAGCTGACTGGTTGTATTGATACAACTCCATTAAGGAGTAAGAAGAAAACTCACCACTATCAACATGATAGGTGTAAAAATTTGAAGCATCAGAGACCCAAACGTAACGGTTCGATACCCCTATTCGTAAAATCTCAGTACCCGGCGTGAGACTGAATATCAGTTCACGACTTTTACCTGGAATGGTGCGATAAATCTCATTGCCCGCAAATGACCAAAAAGCACTGCCGAGAAAGGCAACTTGCTCTGATTCAAAATCGAGTGCAGAACCTGACTTCGGCAAAATGTTTTGCCCATCAAAAAACAGCACCTGATTTCTAACATCTTGAAACCAGATACCACCACTGTCAGCGAGAAAAAGCTCTTTAGCGGCAAACGCTTTGCCCTGAGATTGCGTTGGCAAGGGGTAGAAGACTGACAAAGGGAGATCCATTGCCATCGCGACACGAGTCAAAAATAAAAACGACAGAAAACAAACGGCTTGTTTCACTAGCGATTCCCTTGCAGCAAAATTGGACAGTCAATAATATTCCAAATCTAAGCGTTTCGAATGATCCACCCAGATCAAGACTCAAAGCTAATTGAACTGAGTCATCAAATTATTTTGTGATAATAATTATCTTGGATTTCCAACCATAAACAAGATGCTGCTTCAAAAAATCGGCGTTTTCTTATCTGGATCAATCAAAAAAGGGAAGCGCAGTGCTTCCCTTTGATAGCATATCAAACAAATATTTAGTTACTAAGACATTCAGTGAAGCTGTCTGTGATGGACTGAATAAAAGTAAAGTAGCTGCCTGGTCCAACTTGAACATTAGTACCAATAGGATCAAGTACCCCTTGCTTGGCTTGACTACCACGCGTCACAGACTCAACAACAGCTGGAGTAAACTGAGGTTCAGAAAAGACACATTTAGCATCCCCTTTTGCCAACGCTTTCTTGATTTTAATGAGTGTCTTAGCCCCAGGTTTTCTCTCAGGGCTAACCGTAAATTCACCCAAATGATTCAAGCCATAATCCTGCTCGAAATAACCATAGGCATCATGAAATACGTAGTAACCCACCTCTTTTACTGGCTCTAGCGACGCTCGCCACTTTTCATCGTACTGATTAGCATTTTTCACAAATGCCTGATAATTCGCTAGATAAACATCTTTGTTGCTCGGGTCTAACTCAGAAAGTTTCTGGCTAATCGCTTCAGCAGCCTTAATACTTTGTTCATGTCCTAACCAGAAATGCGGATCGTGCGAGCCATGATTATGCCCGTCATGATCGTGATTGTGTCCGTCTTCTGAAAACTCGCGAAGGTTCAAACCATCCACTTCACTGATGGTCAAAACATTCTTCTGACCCTCAAGAACTTTAGTTAAAAAAGGTTCTAGGTCATTACCGAACCAAACGACTAAATCGGCTTTTCTAACTCGCTTCACATCAGATGGTTTCAGCGCGTAATCATGTGGGGAAGTGTTGGACTCAAGCAATAAATCTGGCTCAGAAACACCTTGCGTAATTTCATAGGTAATCATCTGAATGGGTTTGATACTGGTCAGTATTTCACTGGCGTTTGCACTACCTATAGCAAAAATGGATAGCAAAGGAATAAGGTGTTTCATAAATCAATACCACTAGTCTCTGGCGTTAAAGTTTTTCAAATGTTACATTATAACAATAGTTATTTGCAAATGAGTTCCATTCATGTCGGCACTGGTCGAACTTCAACAAGTCTGTGTTCAATTTGGAGAACGCAAAGTCCTTGATAATATTAGTCTTACCCTTAAGCGAGGAGAAATAACAACATTGATAGGCCCTAACGGAGCGGGTAAATCCACTCTAGTAAAGGTGTTGTTAGGTCTCCAAAAACAATTCAGCGGGACAGTCAATAAGACGCCGAACCTAAAAATTGGTTATGTCCCTCAAAAACTTAGGCTGAATGACTCATTACCTCTGGATGTGAAACGTTTCATGAAGCTCGCGGGTAAATTTAGTGAGCAAGAACTGCAAGATGCGTTGAAACTTGTCGGTGCACAACACTTAATGCGAGCGAACATGCATTCTCTCTCTGGTGGAGAGAGCCAACGTGTTCTCTTAGCAAGAGCACTACTCCAACGACCAGACTTGCTGGTTCTTGATGAACCTGCTCAAGGTGTTGACGTCCAAGGGCAGATTGATTTATATGAGTTAATTGATACTATTCGCCATCGTTTCAGCTGCGCGGTGTTCATGGTATCCCACGACTTACACTTGGTAATGGCGAAAACTGACGACGTTATCTGCCTCAATCACCATATCTGTTGTTCAGGCGCGCCAGCCGATATCACCAAACACCCAAGTTACATTGCTCTGTTTGGCGAAACGAGAAATGAGTCTCTTGCGTTTTACCACCACCAGCATCAACATCATCACCATGATTTAGCGGGTGATCCTGTATCTGGCGAAGCGTCTACCTGTTCACAGTATTCACATGGTCACCATCATGATTGAGTTTCTATTACCTTCTATCCTCGCAGGCTTGGGGATTGCATCCATCGCGGGGCCGCTGGGGTCATTTGTTGTATGGCGAAGAATGGCTTACTTTGGCGACACTTTGGCTCACGCGTCCTTGATGGGGCTTGCATTAGGCTTCCTTCTTGACGTCAACCTGTATTTTGCCCTGATTGTCTGCTGCTTGGCTCTCGCCTTTATTCTTGTCGCCCTCCAGAGACAACAATTGGTCGCAACCGATACGCTGCTGGGTATTCTGGCACACAGTGCCTTATCTCTTGGCTTAGTGGCGGTCAGCTTTCTAGACAATGTACGAATCGACCTGATGAGTTACTTGTTTGGTGATTTACTCGCTGTTAACCCAACGGACCTCGTTTATATCTACGCAGGTGCAGCGCTCGTTTTTGCAATACTGGTCTACTTTTGGCGTTCTCTGCTGGCAACAACGGTTAACGAAGATCTCGCCGCTGTAGAAGGCCATAATGTCGACTTAATGCGTTTAGTACTGATGATTATGGTAGGCCTTGTGATTGCTATCGGTATGAAATTCGTAGGCGCTTTGATCATGACTTCACTGTTGATTATTCCTGCGGCTACTGCGCGGCGATTCTCTAGAACTCCAGAGCAGATGGCCATAACTGCCTCTTTTATTGGTGCAGTCGCTGTGCTCTTAGGCCTTAGCCTCTCATGGCATTACGATACTCCAGCGGGGCCTTCTGTGGTCATCAGTGCTACTGCTATGTTTATGTTGTCACAGCTATATCGAGTAAAGGCTTAAGCTAGAAGCTAAAATGAAAAAGGGTTGGCCACACATGCCAACCCTTTTTGTTACCTGAACGAGAATCTTAGATTAAGCACCTTCATTGTGCAGTTCGAGGTTAGCCAGCTCTTGCTGAATATCGCGCTGTACTTTTGCATCATCACTACGCAATGACTCTAGGAAATCGAGGTACTTCTGATCGATATCTCCTGTCACGTACTCGCCATTAAAGACGGACGTTTCGAACTTAGTGATATCAGTGTTACCCATGCCCACCGCTGCCACAAGATCATCTAATGTTTGGAAAATTAGCTCATCGGCACCGATTTGCTTACAAATAGCGTCGTTATCGCGACCATGTGCTATCAGCTCATTCGCGCTTGGCATGTCGATGCCGTAAACGTTCGGGAAACGAATTTCCGGTGCTGCAGAGACCATAAATACTTTTTTCGCACCAGAGTCGCGCGCCATTTCAATGATTTGCTCAGATGTGGTACCACGAACGATAGAGTCATCAACCAGCAAAACGTTTTTGTCTTTGAACTCAGAGCGGATAGCATTGAGCTTACGGCGAACGGATTTCTTGCGTTGCTGCTGACCCGGCATAATAAATGTACGGCCCACATAGCGGTTCTTAACAAACCCTTGGCGGTATGGCTTATCAATAGCTTGAGCAATCTGCAACGCAATATCACATGACGTTTCAGGGATCGGAATAACCACATCGATATCTAGATGACTGTAGTCATCACGGATGCGCTCGCCAAGCTTCTTACCCATTTCTACACGTGCACTGTAAACAGAGATTTTATCAATGAAGGAGTCTGGACGAGAGAAGTAAACAAACTCGAAGATACAAGGGTTTAAGGTAGGGTTATCCGCACACTGTTTAGTGTGTAGCTGACCATCAAAAGTCGCATATATCGCCTCACCTGGTGCTACATCACGGATGAAATCAAAGCCAACGGCATCCAATGCAACAGATTCAGAAGCAACCATATACTCAACCGAGTCTCCGACTTCGCGCTTACCAAGACACAGAGGACGAATACCATTTGGGTCGCGGAAAGCAATCATACCGTGACCTATGATCATTGCTGACACAGCGTAAGCACCGCGAATCGTACGATGAACATTAGTCACAGCACGAAATACATCTTCTGCGACTACATTGCCTTTCACTGTATCAATTTCGTGGGCAAGAACATTCAGTAAAACTTCGGAATCCGATGTGGTGTTTACGTGACGGCGGTCTTTCTCAAACAGTTTTTCACGAACTTCCGCTGCATTGGTTAAGTTACCGTTGTGAGCAAGAGTAATACCAAAAGGAGAGTTAACATAGAAGGGCTGAGCTTCAGATGCGCTAGAACTACCCGCTGTTGGGTAGCGAACATGGCCAATACCCACCGTTCCCTGAAGGCGTTGCATGTGTTTTGCTTCAAACACATCCTTAACTAAACCGTTCGCCTTTCTCAGACGAAAACGATTGCTTTCTATGGTACAAATACCCGCGGCATCTTGGCCACGATGCTGCAACACAGTCAGTGCGTCATAGATAGACTGGTTTACAGGCGTTGTACCCACGATTCCAACAATACCACACATGTCCTAACCCTCGATTTGCGACAATGGCTGGCGCTATAACGCGCCAGATAAGAAACTCGATGTTGCTTGTAAGTGTTCGAAGAAAGGGGCAATGATACGGCTAAACTCCGGTACCAGTTGCGAACTTCTCCACCACTCTGAGTCTGGAAACGATGTAAACGCATCCATAAAAAATAGTGCAGCTGAAACAATCAGAACACCTCGTAAGCCACCAAAGACGACTCCTAGTACTCTATCTGTTCCTGACAAGCCTGTTTTCTGTACTAATTGGGCGATAACGTAATTCACGATCGCACCTACGATAAGTGTCGAAACAAACAGGGCTGCTATCGCTGCTCCATTTCGAAACATGTCGTCCTGAATATTGGAAAAGTACACCGCCAATTTTGCGTAATACTGGCTGGCGATAAAAAACGCCCCAAACCAAATAACCAGAGACAACGCTTCTTTTGCGAAGCCGCGAATTAAACTGATCACTGCCGACAGGCCGATCACACTTAAAATGACAATATCTAACGAATTCATCTGTTCTTACATCTTAAGTTGGCGCGCATTTTAACAGAAAAAACGCTGACGCAAACGTTTTCTTATGGATTTAATGGCTTAAATTTGAGCAATCGACCTTTTGAGCCAGTAATTTTTTCCAACTCAGTCACTTGTCGCTCTAGCTTACTCTTTGACACATCTGGGCCAATAATCACACGAGTAAAACCATTTTCGAGTTTAGTGTGTGCTTGGTAACCGCGTTTTTGTAGGTCTTTAACAACGTTTTTCGCATTCTCTGCGTTCTTCAACGCCATCAACTGAATAATCCAAGCACTGTCCTGATATTCATTGCGCTCAGGAACCTCTTTAACTACGACAGGCAGAGGTTCATCATTCACCTTTTCAGCAGAGGCAGGAGCCTCAGGTTCTTGCACAACAACTTCAACTGGTGTTTCAGGTAGGCTTGCAGAATCATCAATGGGCTCCAAAACTTCGAAGCTTTCTACATCGCTATCAAGCTCTGGCTTAATCGGAATACTGGCGATTTCTTCCTTGTAATGCGTTTTTTTACCATCAAGGACATCTGGTAATACGATGACGCCGATCGCCACCAAAATGATGGTGCCGACCAGACGATTTTGAAACTTACTTGCCATTTACTCTCCTTGACTCTGCCAGTGTTCGAGTACTTCACCAACCGTATGGAAAGAACCCACAACCAGAATGACATCTTCCGCTTCAGCCTTTGTCAACGCCGCTTTAAATGCGTCGACAGGAGCTTCAAAGCGGTCATTGCCATCAGGAAGATACTCACAAAGTTCCGCTGCACTTGCAGCTCTTGGCCCTTGTAACGACGCTGGATACCAATGGCTGGCAACCGGAGCCAACACTTCAAGCGTGGCCTTAATATCTTTGTCGTGCAGCATCGCAACCACAGCGTGGATTTTTTTATCCAAGTACTTCTGTTGAATGCGTTCAACCAAATACTCAGCAGAATGCGGGTTGTGTGCCACATCGAGGATGATTGTAGGCTCCGTACTCACCACCTGCATTCGACCAGGTAGCTTAGCGCTATTGAGGCCTTTAACGATGTTGATGTCCGACAAGTCCAAATTTGCTGTCGCGAGTGCCATTAAAGAGGTTGCTGCATTTTGCAAAGGTAAACCAGGGATAGGAAGAGCTTCTAACTCGTATGGGCCATGCGTCCAACGCCAAGTATGCTCATCGACAACTTGATAGTTGTACTGAATTTCCACTTGATATAATTCTGCACCAATATCATCAGCATGCGCTGCTACAGTAGAAGGCGCCTTGGGCTGACCACAAATGGCAGGCTTACCACTTCGGTAGATGCCTGCTTTCTCATAGCCAATCACATTAATGTCATCACCGAGCCAGTCAACATGGTCGATAGCGAGGCTAGTAATCACTGAAACATCATGGTCAACCACATTAGTGGCATCCAATCGTCCTCCTAGCCCGACTTCTAGCAATACGACATCCACTTTTTCAGTTTGGAAAAGGCGCAATGCCGCTAAAGTCCCATATTCAAAAAAGCTTAGGCTAATATCACCACGTTGCTTTTCAATAAAATCAAACGCTTCGGTGTGCTTCTCATCAGCTAGATCTTGGCCATTAATACGGACACGTTCGTTATAGCGAATTAGGTGGGGGGAACTATAAACACCAACGGAGTAGCCTGCATCAAGCAATATGGCTTCCATAAGTGCACAAGTGGAACCTTTTCCATTGGTCCCCGCGACAGTAATCACGGTAGGAGCAGGTTTAACTAGATTAGTTTTCTCGGCGACAGCCTGGACACGATCTAGACCGAGATCGATAGCAGAGGTGTGTATGTTTGTTAAATAATCAAGCCACATCGCAAGAGGGGATGTGGCTTGAGGAATTTGGGTTTGACTCATCTAACTCTAACCAAGTAATTGTGGTTGTTTGTTAGTATGTTACTTTACCCTTTTTCGTCCGCTTCTGGTACAGAATAAGCAGCTTCATTTTGTGAATCGTTCACAGAAACCACCAGAGGCGAAGGTTGGTTAGTCATTTTCGCAATCAGGCTACCAACACGCTGACGCATTTCGCGACGATCAACGATCATGTCGATAGCACCATGCTCAAGTAGGAACTCACTGCGCTGGAAACCTTCCGGAAGATCTTCACGTACCGTCTGTTCGATAACACGACGACCAGCGAAACCGATCAATGCTTTAGGCTCACCGATATTTACGTCACCTAGCATTGCCAAACTTGCAGAAACACCACCCATCGTCGGATCAGTCATGACTGAGATAAACGGCAGGCCTTTTTGAGACAGGCGCTCAAGTGCAGCACTGGTTTTCGCCATTTGCATTAGAGACATCAAAGCCTCTTGCATACGTGCACCACCACTTGCAGAGAAACAAACAAGACCTGTGTTGTTCTCAATAGCCGCTTCTACAGCGCGGACAAAACGAGCGCCAACTACAGAACCCATTGAACCGCCCATGAAAGAGAATTCAAATGCACAAGCAACAATAGGAAGGCCTAATAGCTCACCTTTCATTACAACAAGGGCATCTTTCTCTCCACTGCTCTTTTGGGCAGCCGAGATACGATCTTTGTATTTCTTTGAATCTTTAAACTTAAGCTTGTCTTGTGGCTCAAGTTCATCCGCTAGTTCAACGCGGTTGTTTTCATCCAAAAATGTTTCCAGACGACGACGCGCCTTCATACGCATGTGATGGTCACATTTCGGACATACTTCTAGGTTACGCTCTAGTTCAGCGTGATAAAGCACCTGTTCACAAGACGTACACTTGGTCCACACACCTTCAGGGATGGACGCTTTACGTGAACTAACAATGTTGCTTTTTTCTAAAATCTTTTCAAGCCAACTCATGGAAGACCTTTTTCTCTCATCGCCTCCGCACTTTGCGAAGGACAAAAATTCTGAATTTACGCGAGAGGATTAAAGCATATAAAATGCCAAGTGTAGACAAAAAACTGGTTGTACCTATTTATTACACTAATGTCTCACGCCCTAAAGAACTGATTAGTTGGACAATTTATCACGAATTAGTTCAAATTGTCTGGCAAAAATAGTGGCCCAATTGGCACTCTTGGCAATTCAAATTCTGCTGGATAATCAACATCAACCAGATAGAGGCCGGCTGCCTTCGCTGTTGCTCCCGCAAGCTTGCGATCTTTCACTTCGAGCAACCACTTTATCCACTCTGGTTTCTGTTCCCCACGGCCAACACAGATAAGGCTTCCGGTAATATTACGCACCATATGATGAACAAAGGCATTTGCCTTGATATCAATCACTACGTATTGTCCGTGACGAGTCACATCCAAGTGCATGATGTTACGCCAAGGGCTACGGGACTGGCAGTGTACCGCTCTGAACGACGTGAAGTCGTTCTCACCCAACAAATATTGACCAGCTTGGTGCATCTTCTCAACATCTAACTCGCCGTGATAGTGGCTAACACCAGAGGACATAATACCTGGTCGGAATGCGCTATTAAAAATGATGTATCGATAACGCCGTGCTGTTGCGGAAAAACGAGCATGGAACTCTTCAGGTACCTCTTTTGCCCAACGAACTGCAATATCATTCGGCAGATTGGCATTGACACCCATTGTCCACGCAACCATTTTGCGGCTGGCGCTAGTGTCAAAATGGACCACTTGACCCGTTCCATGAACGCCCGCATCAGTGCGCCCTGCACACTGCACTTCTACAGGATGGTTTGCAACGATACTCAGAGCACGCTCAAGTTTCTCTTGTACGCTTTTAACTTCTTTTTGTCGCTGCCAGCCATAGTAATGAGTACCGTTATACTCAATACCTAACGCAATTCTCATCAGGGTGTTCTCTTTGAAAATGGGGCGGGAAGTATAAACATTTTTGCAAAAAAAGATAAGGGGGCTCAGCGCCCCCTTGTAGATTACTCATTCATCGACCGTTGATCGCATCGATTAAGTTTTTCGCCTCTCGGCGAATCTCGTCGCTACCATCCACAATAGCCTCTTCTAGCAACTTAATTGCGCCTTGAGCATCATTCATCTCAATGTAGATTTTAGCTAAATCAAGTTTGCCAGACGCCTCTGAATTGTTGTCAACATCAATATCTCCGGTATCCCCGATAACGTCTGGGAAGTCACTTAACCCGACATCAAGCTTCAACTCTTCTTCTTCAAAGCTTTGCTGCTCTTCTTTTTCAACCTCAGCCATCAGCTCATCAATGGTGCGGAACTCGCCTTCTTGTGGATTGAAATCACCCAACTCTTCTTGGTCTTCCCAGTTTTCATCTAAGATTTGAGCTTGTTCAGGGCGATTACCATCATCCCATACACCCTGTTGATCTTCTGGAATATCATTAGGAATTTGAGCTTGTTGTTCAGGGGATAAGCTAAAGCCGTTCCAGTCTTCTCCCCCCACTTCCAGCATGGCTTCAATATCCATCCCTGCACTATCAGAAGTGACTGAATCGACAGGTTTATCAAAGTCAAAGCTAGCAGTTTGTTCTGGTTCACTTTCAGAAAGCAATTCATTAAATGCAGCTTCATTGAAAGCGTGATGCGCCAATTCCTCGGCTTCATCAGAACGATCCATGGCCTCAGATGGAATCTCTTCAAGAGATGGTAGTTCGAGCTCATCAAGTTTGAAGTCAACATCATCAGAACCACTATCGAACGCTTCGGCTAGCGCATCTTGTTCGTCAAATTCAGGCAAGTCCCGCTCGTTGACTTCAAGAGATTCCTCTTGTTGAACAGTATTTACTTCAGGGTCTAGTTCCTCAACTGCGTCCGCCGACACTCCTTGTTCTATATATCCTGGAATGTCTAAGTCATCGAGCTCTAGCGAGCCCGTTGACTCGGAAGGAGAAGCTTCGAGCTCAGCTTCTTCAGTAACATCTGCTAGTGCGTTTTCTTCGCTGTATTCTGGGAGATCTAAATCATCCAGTTCTAACGATTCTTCAGATTCAATAGCAGGCACTTCAAGCTCTGACTCTTCTGCAACATCCGTAAGCGCATCTTCTTCGCTGTATTCTGGAAGATCTAAATCGTCTAGGGCTAATGACTCTTCAGGCTTAGCGACAGGTGCTTCAAGCTCTAGCTCCTCTGCAACATCGGCTAGTGCATCGTCTTCGCTGTATTCTGGAAGTTCTAAATCATCCAGCGCTAACGACTCTTCAGATTCAGCAACAGGTACTTCAAATTCAGGCTCTTCTGCAACATCCGCTAGTGCGTCTTCTTCGCTGTACTCTGGAAGCTCTATGTCATCCAGTTCCAATGACTCTTCTGACTCAGCAACAGGTGCTTCAAGTTCAAGCTCTTGTGCAACATCCGCTAGTGCGTCTTCTTCGCTGTATTCTGGAAGATCTAAATCATCCAGTTCTAACGATTCTTCAGACTCAACAGCAGGTGCTTCAAGTTCAGGCTCTTCTGCAACATCCGCTAGTGCGTCTTCTTCGCTGAACTCTGGAAGCTCTATGTCATCCAGTTCCAATGACTCTTCTGACTCAGCAACAGGTGCTTCAAGTTCAAGCTCTTGTGCAACATCCGCTAGTGCGTCTTCTTCGCTGTATTCTGGAAGATCTAAATCATCCAGCGCTAACGACTCCTCAGATTCAGCGACAGGCGCTTCATGCTCTGGCTCTTCGGCAACATCCGCTAGCGCATCTTCTTCACTGTATTCTGGAAGATCTAAATCGTCTAAGGCTAACGACTCTTCAGGCTCAGCGATAGGTGCTTCAAGTTCAGGCTCTTCGGCAACGTCTGCTAGTGCGTCTTCTTCGCTGTATTCTGGAAGATCTAAATCGTCTAAGGCTAACGACTCTTCAGGTTCAGCGACAGGTGCTTCAAGCTCTGGCTCTTCGGCAAAGTCTGCCAGTGCGTCTTCTTCGCTGTATTCTGGAAGTTCTATATCATCCAGTTCTAACGATTCTTCAGATTCAACGACAGATGCTTCAAGCTCTGGCTCTTCGGCAACATCCGCTAGTGCGTCTTCTTCGCTGTATTCTGGAAGATCTAAATCGTCTAAGGCTAACGACTCTTCAGGTTCAGCGACAGGTGCTTCAGGTTCAGCGACAAGTGCTTCAAGTTCTGGCTCTTCGGCAACGTCTGCTAGTGCATCTTCTTCGCTGTACTCTGGAAGCTCTATGTCATCCAGTTCCAATGAATCTTCTAACTCAGCAACAGGCGCTTCAAGCTCCGGCTCTTCTGCAACATCCGCTAGTGCGTCTTCTTCGCTGTATTCTGGAAGTTCTATATCATCCAGTTCTAATGATTCTTCAGATTCAACAGCAGGAGTTTCAAGCTCCGGCTCTTCGGCAACATCGGCCAGCGCATCTTCTTCGCTGTATTCTGGAAGATCTAAATCATCCAGCGCTAGCGACTCTTCTGACTCAGCGGCAGGTGCTTCAAGCTCTGGCTCTTCAGCAGCAGGCGTATCAGCCATGAGATCATCAGATATTGCTTCGGACGCTTCATCTTCAATCAGCCAATCATCATCTTCCGGAACCCCAAATTCATTTGGAATAGCTTCAGGCATTGGGGCCGCTGATTGTTCTATTGCTGGTTCTGGAGTCTCTGGAGTCTCTGGAGTCTCTGGAGTCTCTGGAGTCTCTGGAGTCTCTGGAGTCTCTGGAGTCTCTTCAGATGGTGTGTCCGTTTGCTCCTGCTGAGCAAGTAAATCTTCCTCAACAGGCGCATTTTCTTCAGCAGCAACGGCTGTACTCTCATCTAACTGCGTTGAAGAAGTAACCGGAACTTCATGACTCTCTTCCAATTCAGAACTTGGGTTTTCGACTTCATCAATAGCAGACGTCAACCAATCATCTTCATCTTCGTGCTCAGACTCCGAGCCCGTAGCTTCCGGCTCATCGAGTTCAAGTGGTTCTACATCGCTTGAAAGAGCATCCTGATTTTCGTCCTCAGCCAAATCAAACTCAGACTCTTCGGCTAATTCAGGGTTTTCCACCTCATCAATCGCTGAAGTCAGCCAATCATCCTCTTCTGGCTCTGGCTCTGGCTCTGCAAAGTTTGAATCATCTTCAGGTTGCGGTGCAACAGCTTCCTCAGATACAGCTTCACTTAAATCGGGCTCATCCAAATCAAGCTCATCGAGCAATGGATCACCTTCGGGCGCAGCGCTCAACATGTCATCGATAAAATCTTCACTGGAGAATTTATCTGTACCAGCAGCGTCATCCAAAGACTCAACAGCGTCATCAAGCGCAACATCTTGGTTCAACTCATTGCTCAGAGTGAGATCTTCATTCTCTTCATCTACCGATTCATCGCTCTGCTTTTCAATCTCCAGCAACTCTTCAAACAGGTCGGTGCCTTCATCACCGAGTTCTTCAGTAACTTGCTGTTGTTGCTCAGATTGTGTCTCAAACAAGTCATCCAGTAACTCTGTACTATCTTCAAGTGAGCTTACATCTTGGGTATGATCATCAGACAAAAACTCATCAAGTGTTTCGGTTGACTCTGCATCAAGCTCATTGCTGTCATCGGTGATCAGTTCATCGAAGGCATTATCATCGCTAAGATCTAGATCGTCGCTTAAGAAGTCATCTAGCGCCTTATCTGAACTAGGATCTGTCTCCTCACCATCATCAATCAGCTCATCGAGTAAGTCTGTACTGTTTTCACTGACTTCTGGTGTTGGCTCTTCCACCATTTCATCCAGAAGCGCAGTCTCATCAAGTGCTTCAGCTTCAAGCTTTTCTAGGTCTGCCTGAGCTTCCACTTGAGCAAAGAGGTCATCAATTTCGCTATCTGACGCTAGACTAGGCTCATCTGTATCGGTGCTCCCAGCATCATCATCACTCAGATCAAAGCCACCATCAGCCTCATCAAGCAACGAGTCAAAGTCCAGATCGTCACTCGCATCATCAGTGTCACTTTCATTGAACAAGTCGTCTAACAGTGACTGATCCAACTCATCGGTGCCAAGATCTTCCGAGTCTCCATCTGATGCCAGCAGTGAGTCTAGCTCGTCTTGAGAAATCTCATCGTCATCATCTGATAAATCAAATTCACCTTCTGGTGACTCATCCTCAATAACAACTTCATCCAGGGCTCGCTCCATTTCTTCAAGGCCCAGTGCTTTATCTTCGCTATTCACACTGATGCCATTGGAGCTCATATCCATATCAGCAAGCGCTTCGTCTAGCTCGCCATCGTCCCCGATGCCCGCGAATGGGTCTTCGCCATCTTCACCTTCAAGATTGAAATCGAGATCGTTATCTTCTAAGTCGGCAAAGACATCTACTTCACCATCTTCTTTACCTTCATCTAAACCAGAATCATCCGAGAACAACTCTTCTTCATCGTCGGTTGATTCACCAAACAAGTCATCATCAAGCAGTAAATCATCATCCACTTCTTCATTAAGAGAATCCGGAGCAATTGGCGCAACAGGTTCAGCGGTTTGTTCGGTCGCGGTTTGTGCTTCTGAATCTTCTTTCTTACGGCGACCCAGCAACATCATGAGCAGCAAGCCAATCAGCAAGCCTGGGATGATAGCCAGCGCAGCGACAAGCCAAGTATTAGAGAGCAGTTCATCGAGCGGAGAGGGTTGCATTTTCTGCTCTTCGGCAAGTCGCAGACGTTCCGCTTCGAGTAATTTTTCTACCTCATTGCGAATGCGAGACTCATCACCCAGCTCATCTTTCAGCACATCCACTTCGGACTGAACATCAGCCAACATCAAGCGCAACTTATGATTTTTCTCTTCCAGAGCCATCAACTCGCCTTCTGAACTTTCGAGTTGTTTCTCCAAAGTCGAAACTTGCGCTTTTTGCTCTTGCTTGGCTATTTTTGCTAAATCCGCATTTGGCTGCATTGCCGGTTTGGTATCATCCATCATTGGCTTTTCAGCGTCAGATGGTTTCATTTCTTCAGGTTGTTGCTGAGGCGAGGTTTGCGGGGTTGGGCGAGAAACCGCAGGAATATCCGTCAAGCGTGCTTGATGGGCCGCCATAACATTGACAGCTTCTTGTGTCGAAACGCTTTGAACTTGAGCCAACGAAGGAATTCGTAGTGTACTGCCTGGAATAAGCTCGTGGATGTTTTGATTTTCAAACGCTTGAGGGTTGAGCTGATACACAGCAAGTAACGTTTGTTGTACAGAAACGCTAGCTGATGGACGCAAACGGCTGGCAATAGCCCAAAGTGTTTCTTGAGAAGTAGTTGGTCCATAAAAGCGAGAAGGCTCGTTGTTACGCAGATCTTGGGGGACAAAATCAGAATATTGCGGCGATGCTTGGATCTCGCCGTCAGGTCCCTTAAGGCGAATAGTTTCTGCACTAACAATCGATGTCTGAGTCACGGCTACTAATGCAACAGGCAGCAGCAGACGCTTAAAAATTCGAAGCATAGAAGGCTCAGCTATGTGCTCAATAAATTTTAATGTAATGATCTATTAAATATATCGGATAAACACGCTAAAACTATAGGTGCATAGCTAAAAAATGTGTGGCTGCCGCCATATTCGCACTAATCTCACACTAAATTTAGGAATCTGATTAAAAAAGCCTCACACGATGGTGAGGCTTTGCTATAGGTGTTAATAATACGCTCAGTAGTAATCGCGAATCAGAACTTCTGCAATCTGAACCGCATTGGTTGCTGCGCCTTTGCGAACGTTATCTGCTACAACCCACAAGTTGATACCACTATGGTGGCTGATATCGTTGCGAATACGACCAACCATCACGTGATCTTTACCACCCGCATCACGCACCTGTGTCGGGAAATCTTCACCATGGAACACTTCAACACCCTCGGTCTGCTCTAATAAGTTAGCCACTTCCTGAGCATCAATAGGTGCACGAGTTTCGATATGAAGTGCTTCCGCATGACCATAGAAAACAGGCACTCTCACACAAGTCGGGTTGACCGTTATTGACGAGTCATTAAAGATTTTCTGCGTTTCCCACACCATTTTCATCTCTTCTTTGGTGTAGCCATTTTCCATAAACTGGTCAATTTGCGGCAGACAGTTAAACGCAATTTGCTGTGAGAACTGCTCATTTTCAGCCGGCATGCCATTAAGCAGCTTAGCAGTTTGGCCTGCCAACTCATCGATACCAGATTTACCAGCGCCAGAAACGGATTGGTAAGTCGAGACATTAATACGATCAATACCCACGGCATCATGAATCGGCTTAAGTGCTACCAACATTTGAATCGTCGAGCAGTTCGGGTTAGCGATGATATTGCGGTTACGGAACTCAGCAATCGCTTCAGGGTTAACCTCAGGCACAACCAAAGGAATGTCATACTCATAACGGAAGTTAGAGGTATTATCGATGACAATCACCCCTTCATCAGCGGCGATTGGCGCCCACTTAGCCGATAGTTCTCCTCCAGCGGAAAACAGGCCGATGTGTACCTGAGACCAATCAAAGTTCTCAACGTTTTCGACTTTGATGGTTTTGCCGTTAAAACGGTAAGTCTTGCCTTCACTGCGTTCACTGGCTAGCAGAAAAAGGTCACCAACAGGAAACTTACGTTCCTGAAGTACTTCGAGAATTGTTTCACCGACTGCGCCGGTCGCACCTAAAATGGCAACGTTATATTGCTGGCTCATTGACTTACCTCAATTTGAAAACCTAATTTCGCTAGTGGTTGCAGGTTAGCCTCTGCATTTCCTCTTAGCGTGACTGCACTGTATTCACGGCGATCCCAGTAGTTCTTACGCATCAAGTCAAACGCACCGGGTTGACTGATTTCACGACGGAACAATGCATCGTCTTTACGCACATCATAGACAAGTTGCGTCAGATTGTGCAGCGTGGCTTCTTCCCAAGCTCTGTCCAATACTAACTCCGGCACTGGAGCTGTAGGCAGAAGTTCATTGGCATGTGCACGTAAATCGTTATTCAGAAACTCGCAGAAGCTATTAAAAATCATCGTTGTCCCGCGAGCTTTCCCCTCTAAACCATAACCGGCGACATGGGGGGTTGCGAATGCTAGCAGAGGCAGAAGCTCCATATCAACCTCTGGCTCGAATTCGAACACATCTAACGCAGCAATAAAGCCATCTTGTTTTCTCAAACGAGCTTTCAACTCAGTATTGTCAACAACAGGCCCGCGCGCCGCATTGATTAAAATTTGGTCACCACGTAACTTATTCAACACTGTTTCATTGATTAGATGATGAGTCGGAAAATCACCATCACGGGTGATTGGAGTATGAGTCGTAATGATATCCGCTTGCTCAAGCAATGCATCTAACGGGGTGAAATTACGCTCATCTCCCGCCGCTTGCTTAGGTGGATCATTGATAAGCACCTTAATACCAATGCCTTCCAAACATTGCTGTAGATAACTACCCACCTCACCTGCGCCAATGATTCCAACGGTTTTATCAAATACTGAAAAGCCTTGTTGCTGCGCAAGTACCATCATAACGCTGAACGCGTACTCAGCTACACCGACTTTGTTGCACCCAGGGGCTGCGGTGAAAAAGATGCCTTTCTCTTTAAGTAACACCTGATCAACATGATCCATACCAGCGGTTGCTGTTCCAACAAACTTAAGTCGATTCGCTTTAGAAATAAGCTCAGCATTCACTTTGGTAACAGAGCGAATCATCAACGCATCTACATCGACTAAGTCATCGGCGTTCAGAGTACGTCCGGATTTTAAAACAACCTCGCCCAGCTGGCTAAAAAGTTGCTCAGCATAAGGCATATTTTCATCAATTAGGATTATCATGGCTTAAGAGATTTGATTTGGGAATTGCAGTGATTGTGCAGAAAAGCGCTGTCTCTGTCGAGCACTAGCGGCAGAAAGAAAAATGCCCGGCATAAGCCGGGCAAAGTTCCAGAACAAAAGGATCCCGACCCGCTCTCCATGGGTCAGAGTCTGCGTCTGTTCAACTACGTTTTGTATCAAAGCGTAGTCAAGCTCTGGAAACCTGTGTACTGGGAAACCCCAGCCGTTCAGTTAGCCTTGGTATTTTTTGATAACCAATGTTGCGTTTGTACCACCAAAGCCAAAGCTGTTTGACATTACTGTTGTCAATTCTGCATCACGTGTTTCAGTCACGATGTCTAGGCCTTGAGCCGCTTCGTCCAGATTTTCAACGTTAACGCTTGGTGCGATGAAGTTGTTGTCTAGCATTAGCGTAGAGTAAATCGCTTCATGTACGCCAGCCGCACCAAGAGCATGACCTGTCATCGCTTTAGTCGCAGAAATTGCTGGGCTGTTGTCACCAAACAGTTCTTGAATAGCGCCTAGCTCTTTTACGTCACCAACTGGTGTTGATGTACCGTGCGTGTTCACGTAGTCAATTGCATCTACGTCTTGCATCGCCATCTTCATACAACGCACTGCACCTTCACCTGATGGAGCAACCATGTCGTAGCCATCAGACGTCGCGCCATAACCAACGATCTCACCGTAGATTTTCGCGCCACGAGCCAGAGCGTGTTCGAGCTCTTCGATAACCAGCATGCCGCCGCCACCAGAGATAACGAAACCATCACGATCAGCATCGTAAGTACGAGAAGCTTTATCTGGCGTTTCGTTGTACTTAGTAGATAGTGCGCCCATCGCGTCAAACATCATAGTTTGAGACCAATCTAGCTCTTCACCACCACCAGCGAATACGATGTCTTGCTTACCAAGCTGGATAAGCTCCATTGCGTGGCCAACACAGTGTGCAGAAGTGGCACACGCTGAACTCATTGAGTAGTTTACGCCACGGATTTTAAATGGCGTTGCAAGACACGCAGAAACCGTAGAAGACATAGTACGAGGAACCATGTAAGGGCCCACACGTTTCACGCCTTTTGCACGCATAGTATCTACTGCCAATGCTTGGTTCAGTGCAGAAGCACCACCAGAGCCAGCTACGATACCTGTGCGGTCATTAGAAACCTGTTCTTCAGTCAGGCCAGCATCTTCGATTGCCTGCTGCATTGATAGGTATGCATACGCAGCCGCATCACCCATAAAGCGCATCTGTTTACGGTCAATATGCTCTGATGGGTTGATTTTCAGATCACCCCAAACCTGTGAACGTAGACCTTGTTCTTTAAACTGCTCAGAGGCAGTAATGCCAGATTTACCTGCTTTTAGAGACGCTAAAACTTCTTCGACGTTGTTACCGATACTTGAAACAATACCCATACCGGTGATTACGACTCGTTTCATTATGACATTCCTATAATTCAAAAATCTGCTAGATGATAACTAAGTTACCTGTGAAAAGTGGTCAGCTTTCCCAGAAAACCGTACAATCGCCACAACTTTATCGTCTTCATCACAAAAATTCAGACATTATGACCTCAATTACCAATGCTCAGCTGGGCTGGAACGATGCCGGAACCCCAGTATCAGACCAGTTTGATGACGTTTATTTTTCCAACGTAAACGGCCTTGAAGAGACCCGCTACGTCTTTCTTCATCAAAATCATCTGCCACAAAGATGGCAAGATTATGACCAGCGTCGTTTTGTCATCGGAGAAACAGGCTTTGGTACAGGTCTGAATTTCCTCGCAGTTTGGCAATGGTTTGAAGAATTTAGGCGTCAAAACCCGGATGCGCCACTAAAAGAGCTGCATTTTGTGAGTTTCGAAAAGTACCCTCTGAGTAAAGATGACCTGATTAAAGCTCACCAAGCTTGGCCGGAACTGGCTGAATACGCAAGAAAATTACAGCAATATTATCCAATTGCGGTTCCAGAGTGCCACCGAATTGTCCTTGAAGACGGCACGATAACCCTAGACCTATGGTTTGGTGATATAAAAGATTGCATGCCAAAAGTCCCTGTTGGTGAACAAGGGTTGATTGATGCATGGTTTCTTGATGGTTTTGCTCCCAGCAAGAATCCTGAAATGTGGAATCAAGAACTATTCGATGGCATGGCCAAACTCGCTAAGCAAGATTGTACCTGTGCCACTTTCACTGCGGCAGGTTTCGTGCGACGTGGTTTGATTGAAGCCGGTTTCGAAATGAAAAAAGTCAAAGGCTTTGGCACCAAACGTGACATGATTGCTGGACACCTAGCCCAGCGAGAGCCTCACACTAACCATAAGCCTTGGTTCCATCGTGATAGTAGTGACTCGACTCAGTCCGTAGCGATTATTGGCGGCGGTATTGCCAGTGCCACTTTAGCAACAACGCTCATACGCCGAGGAATAAAAGTAACCCTATATTGCCAGGACTCCGAAGCCGCGCAAGGAGCGTCGGGTAATCGTCAGGGCGCAGTCTACCCACTACTGAATGGTTCGCACACAGGTGTCTCTCGCGTATTTACTCCGGCTTTTTTGTTTGCTCGCCAGTTTATTGAACAAGCGGCTCAATCAATTAACTTTGACCATGATTGGTGTGGCGTGACTCAACTGATGTGGGATGAAAAATCACAAGCCAAGCTGGAACGCATGTTGAGTGGTAATTTTGATAATGGTCTTATCCGCCAACTTGGCGTTGAACAAACCAACCAAATACTTGGTTTGCCGGTTAATATGGGCAGCGTGCATTACCCACTTGGCGGATGGCTATGCCCGGCTCAGCTCACTCAAGAGTTGATTGAACATTTATCCCAAACTCCACTGTTTGAAGTACGTTATCAAACTAAGATAGACGATATGCGTTGGGATGAAGAACACGCTAGCTGGACATTAAGCAGCGGTGACAAAACCTTCACTCACGATACTGTTGTGGTAGCCAATGGTCATCAGTTCAGTGAATTACCTCAGACGAAAGACGTCCCTCTTGGTCAGGTTAAAGGTCAGGTGAGCCATATTCCGACCAACAGTGAGCTCAGCAAACTCAAAACGGTGCTTTGCTACGACGGCTATATGACGCCGGTAAACCCGAATAACGGATTTCATTGCATTGGTGCGAGCTACGACAGAGAGAATCTGAATCGTGAGTTTGACCCCGTCGCCCAACAAGGTAACGGAGACAAGCTACGTAAATGTGTCCCAGAACAAAGCTGGCCCCATCAAGTCGACTCTTCAGGTAACCAATCACGCCAGGGTATTCGTTGTGTGAGCCGAGACCACTTGCCATTTATTGGCAGTGTCGGAGATTTAGACAAAACCAAGCAGGTTTACCACAATCTGCAAACCACTAAGCTGGAAGACGCAGAAAAAGCGCCGTCTTACCCTAACCTATTCTGTATGCTTGGGCTGGGATCGCGCGGCTTAAGCTCCGCACCGCTCTTAGCAGAAACCTTAGCTTCACAGATATGTGGTGACCCACTACCGCTACCAGTGGACGTATTGGAAGAGCTTCATCCAAGCCGTATGTGGGTAAGAAAATTGAGAAAAGGCAAAGCCATCACTGAGCTCTAAAGTGACAAAGAGAGCTTACCGAGTCATTCTCTATAAGCTCTCTGTCTTAAGATCAGCGTAGCGTTGATACTGCGGCTTTGACTTGCTCAGCCACTTCCTGACTTTTAAATGAGCCGGACTCCAAGTCAAAATTGTCGTAAAAGCTTGGAATAGATACAGAGGCTTTCACTTCAGCACCAAAGTATGGAGCAGAACCTGTTGCAGCAGCTAAAACATTAGACGCACCGCCAGGGCCTGGTGATGTAGACAGGTAAATGGCTGGCTTATTGGCAAATACGTTACGCTCAATACGTGTTGCCCAATCAAACAGGTTTTTATACGCAGCAGGGTAAGAACCATTGTGCTCTGCGAAAGAAATAATCAACGCATCAGCCTGAGCAATGTCCTCCAAAAACGCTTTTGCTCCCTCAGCCTGACCAATTTCCTTTTCTTTATCTTCACTAAACAGCGGAACATCGTAGCTGTTAAGATCCAAGATAGTCACATCTGCTCCTTCAACTAGATGAGCAGCATAAGTTGCTAACGTTTTGTTGATAGACGTTGAGCTGGTTGAAGCTCCAAAAGCGACGATTTTCATAATTCTGTCTCCTGACTCTCTCCTTACTATGTACAGAAGAGCATATCCAGCGAACAGAAAACCAACAACTATAAAATATTTAAGGGCTTGTTCGAAATATTCGAACAAGCCCTTAATAAAAAGATATCTGTAGAGGTTAGGCTTGATTGACTAACTCTAACCATAGGTCGTTGACGATAGTGCGATCGGCAGGACTCAATTCGGAACGTGCGTCATCCAGACTGCCTTGAATACGTACTTTCAGTTCTTCTATATCATTGACGCCTTCTTCTTCACACGAAGCAGCAGATAGAGAAATATGTCCACGTAGGTACCCACCAGCAAACAACTCGTCATCAGATGCGGTCTCAATACGCGCATCAATCATTTCTAGTAGCTTCTCTTCAAATTCAATAATCATAATGCTCTATTGCCCGGGTCAGTTTGATTCTCAAAAAGAATGCAGAGCTTCTCACATTGAGAAAATTAACGCAAACCCTAGTTATATCAAGGGCTGGCAGCATGGCACGCGCTGTGCACTTCCTCAACTATTCAACGAAGTTCAGCGAGGAAGGACCCATGAAAAGAAAACAAACGGCTTTAAACATATCGGTGGTAGCCAGTGCTTTGTTCCAAGCATCATTCGCCTTTGCAGAGACACCATTCACCTCGTGTCCGACTCAAGCATTTTTGATTCAGAATCCAACAGGCACGCCAGTCGCCTATGGTGTCAACATCGACGTCGGTAGCTACGTCACACTGGATTCCAATTTAGATACTGCAAAGCTAAATGGTGTAGGTTATAGCAAACATGACGACTTCATCTACGGCTGGGACTATGGCACAGCCTCACTTTCTCGCATTGATTCCACCTTTACAAAAACGTTGCTCAATGTCAGCAAGCCATCTGATGCCCCTACTTCTATCTACGTTGGTGACGTATCTCTTGATGAGAACGCCTGGTACGGCTACAGACCTAGCTACGGGCTCTACAAAATTGATTTAGATACTCTTGTCATGGAGCTTTCATCACCGCCTAGTCAATTCGGTAATCCTGCAATATACGACTTGGCCTTTCATCCTGACAATAGCCTGGCTTATTCCATCGATTCAAATGGTTACCTTTGGGAGATTGATGTCAACGCTGGCACTTCCAATCGACTAAACCAACTGTTAGATAAAAATGTACTTGGATATCGCTTTACTTTTGGTGCGGTCTATTTCGATGTCGATGGTAATTTCTACGCCAGCAACAACAGCAATGGGTATGTCTTCAAAGTAACTATCAATGGAAACAGCTCCAGCACAGAATTTTTTGCTTATGGCCCTTCCAGTAATTCCAACGATGGTGCTCGCTGTGCTCTCGCTCCAGTCGAACCCAGTGAATACACCGATTTCGGCGATGCACCAGACAGTTACAAAACGACTTTCGCCTCTTCTGGTGCGCGTCATGGTATGTCAGATCTTAAGTTAGGTTCTGTTATTGATGGAGAGACCGACGGTAGCCCATATCCGCTCAGTGATGATACTTCAGATGGTTCGGACGATGATGACGGTATCCAATTCCCTGTTCCAATTCAGGTGGGACAAACCAGTAAAATCATCGCAACGGCTGCAGGCACATCTGACAGTTCAGTGCTCAATGCTTGGATTGATTTCGACCGAGATGGTGAGTTTGAGTCTAACGAAATCATCATCAGCGACCAATCGATGAGCGATAGCACTGGCGACATCTTCTTTACTGTTCCAACTTGGGCTGTCACCGGAGAGACTTGGGCTCGATTCAGAATTTCCAACACATCGGGCATTGGTCCAAGCGGCGGTGTTCCCGCGGGTGAGGTGGAAGACTACCTGGTCGACATCACGGAGAGCGGTGTAGTGACCGAACTATACCCCAGCGGTGGTGGTTACACTTCTTTCGCCTATGAAGATCAGTACCCAAGAAGCGGCGACTATGACATGAATGATGTCCTGATGAACGTTAAATACACGGAGTACCAGCTCAACGACCAAGTCATTCGCATGAAGATTGAAGGTAAGGTCGCCGCTCTCGGCGGTAACTACCACTCAGGTTTTGCTATTCGATTGCCTAATGTGGCAAAAGAAGACGTTAAATCAGATTCAGTACAACTTTACGTGAATAACGAGTTGCAAACCGCGACCGTACTAGAAACAGACACTGTTGACGCGGTATTCATCATTCACGAAGACTTGTGGGATATTACTGAGCCTGGTGAAGCTGAAGAGTGCACTATGTTCCGAACTCAAGAAAACTGCGGAACGAGTTATCGTCCAAGCTGGAGCCTAACCTTCTCGTTTGAAAATGCAGTCGACACATCAACCATGCCAGAATTCCCGTATGACCCATTTATATTTGCAGCACCTGGTCATTATTACGGTGATATTGGTTATCAGTTGACAGGCGGGTTCCCTGGACGAGGTTTAGAAATTCACCTCAAAAACCAATCCCCGACCAGTAAGTTTGACACGAGATACAAGTCTTACGGTGTCGATGCATCAAGTGGTGATACCCACTACCACGATGACAAAGGTCTACCTTGGGGTATAGAGATCCCTACAACCTGGCAGCATCCATACGAACAGGTCAATATTTTAGAGGCTTACACCAAATTTGACGATTATGCCGAAGACGCCACAGGTCAAACTGAACCTACCTGGTACGAGACTTCTGTAGACGGCAAAATTTATATCGACTAAAGGAGAAACAATTATGTGGAATATCAAACTGACGCACTTATTTGCAATGGTAATACTTGTTTCTCTCTCCGGCTGTGGTGGTGGCGGAGGTGGTGAAGGAGGTTCTTCAGGTTCATCTACGGGCTCTTCAGCCGCTGCAGCATCAACCGATGAAGATTCCAACACTTTGGCCGATGTGCGTATCGATTATGACAATAATCTTGCTTCGGTGTATCAGGTCGACATAGATGTCAGCCTACCTCACCTTTCAGCCTCTCAGGTTTATATCTCCGTCTGTGATAATGCTGGGGGGAACGTGGAGTCTGTTGACTATGACAAGTGCCTGTTGAAAGCTGCGTTGCAATCCGGAACAGGCAATTATCAACTACGAGTCCCTAATCATTGCGAATCATTGATTGCGGTAGTTTCCGTCATGGAACCCAACACTGCACCATTGGTCTATACACTCAATCACAACAATCAAGCCGAAACGACTTGGCTCATTCAGTAACAAAAAGCAAACCAGCCGCATACTGCGGCTGGTTTTACATTACTTCAAACATGGAATAATCCAGAGCAGGCTGCTGATAAAAAGACCGTAATGCATCTGAAAGCATACGAACACGTAGTGGCATACCCTGCTCAAATATCTTACCGACTTCCGTATGAACTTTGTGCATAAAGGCTAAACGATCAGGTTCAAAGTCTCCGTTTAAGTTGTCACAGCTCACTGTAAACGGAAAACCTGCGCTAAGAGAGAGGATCCACTCATAAGCCTGAGGCCGAATTTCAACTTTCTCAAATTCAGCCTGAACCGCTTCAGTGCGTCCATCCGGTTCGTACCAATAGCCGAAATCCTCTAATAAGCGACGCTCTGGCCCTGCGACACACCAATGCGCGATTTCGTGAAGTGCTGACGCATAGAAACCACGAGCAAAAATAATCCGGTGATTAGGCTGACTATCATCCGCTGGTAGGTAAATAGGCTCATCGCCCCCTAACTCCAAACGCGTATTATATTCACTTAGAAAAGTGGCGTTAAAAATGTTGATCAGGTCCTGATATTTGTGGCTCATGGGGATAAAATCATGGTTTAAATTACAGCGCTCGGCATTCTCGCATTTTTGATCCCAATTGCAAATCCCTACACCAAATACTGACATTAGAAATAATTATGCGAAAGCCCCCTTCACATTCATAAAATCTCATTCGTCACAGATCACATTTCCCACTAAACTGCCTTTTATTAGTTACAGAATGGCAAATTTCCAATCCGCTAGTCACGTAGGGCAAAACAATGTTATTGAGCATTTTATATATCATTGGCATCACGGCAGAAGCCATGACCGGCGCACTTAGTGCAGGTCGAAGAAAAATGGATTGGTTTGGGGTTATGCTCGTTGCGAGTGCAACAGCGATTGGCGGTGGAACAGTGCGCGATATCCTCCTCGGCCACTACCCGCTCGGCTGGGTAGAGAATCCACAATTTCTCGCGATCACCTGTATTGCGGGCGTGCTAACCACGGGATTAGCCAAATGGATCATCAAGTTTAAAGGGTTGTTCATTCGCCTCGATGCGCTGGGCCTGATTGTGTTTAGCATAATCGGTACTAAAGTGGCGTTAGCAATGGGCCATCATGCAATGATCTGTATGGTAGCGGCACTGGTAACAGGCGTTTTTGGTGGGCTATTACGTGACTTAATCTGTCGTCAAACACCGCTTGTATTGCACGAAGAGTTATACGCGTCTGTCGCCCTGATTGCTTCAGGCCTTTACTTAGCCTTGCTGGAGTTTGGTATTAATGACGTCACCGCGACCATCTCAACGCTAGTCGTAGGCTACATGCTGCGCATGGCTGCGGTTCGCTTTAAATGGCGTCTGCCTTCATTCCACCTTGAAACTGAAGGTTCTCTGCACTAATTCACAACGCCCCATTCTCGGGGCGTTTTATTCTCTAGCTTGTCGCCTATCTATGAATAATATTCGCTCGAATATTTACCGCTAAGGATCATTTGTGAGCCCGCTTGGATTTACCACCAAAACCTGCCATCGAAGCGCGATTATGCGATGAAAGTACATTCAAGTATTCTGCAAATCTCTTCATTGGTTTAATAATGCCTCTTCAAAACGACGTACTTGCTCACCAATCGCTAACATATTGATGCAACTTTCAATTATGAGTGCGTGACGGGTTAATTATCCGTTAATTTGTCCTGTGACCTTTTGCACAAACACAGCAGACGACTTATTTTACTCTGGTCGCCCGCAAGGAAGAGTCCGACTTCACTATCGTTAATCTCTCTCCATTCTTTTCCTTGCCGTCACTTAAAATAAGCTGAAAGGTCTGAAGATGAGAAACAAACAACGTATTACCCTATCGGCAATAACGCTAGCCGTCATCTTGGCTGGCTGTAGTTCCACACCAAAAACAAATGATGCTTCCACCCAGCTGACGGCACTACTCGACAGCTACCAACATGAATCACAATCTCTGGATAGCACTCACTTTGGTATCGTCAATGATCAGATGGCTGCCGCACGTCAGTCTTTGGATCGTATCTATCTCGACAAGCTTCTTGAAATAGAAAGAAGCGCTTTAACCGATGAAGAAAAGGTCTATTACGACACGTTCCGCTTTGACCGCACCATTGCGATTCGCGGCGCAAGCTTCGCTAACGCTCGTTTTGGCAACTTCGATGTCCCAGTCACGCATTTTTACAACTACATCCAGTGGAATGCCGAAGAAGCGGGTACTGCGATTGATGATTCCGACAGTGAACAAACGTACCAAGATCAACTAACCATACTCAAAGAGTACACTTCCTGGATAAGGGGCTTACACAGCCAATATCTGCAAGCTACACAGCATGGTATTCAACTACCCGCCATTCTTGCTGAGCGCCTATATCAAAACAGCGTGGACACGATTAGCTACAATAATTTTGCCATGCTCAAGGTAGGATTAAACGACTTAAAAACTCAGTCAGGGTATACGCCAACTTTTATCAATCAATACACGCAGGAAGTTGAGAAAGCACAGCGGGCAACCCAAGAGTTGTTGGCGTATCTGCATAATCAGTACGTTAAGAGCGCTCGCGGTGAAGGGCAGCTCACCGACAAGAATATTGGCTGGGGTGATTTACCCAATGGGCAGAGCTGGTATCAGTGGCACCTAGACCGAAACAGTACTACTGGAAAGTCAGCCACCGAGTTACATAATATGGGTGAACAACTGGTCGCCGAAGCTAAAGCGGAGATGATTCGCGTGGCAAAAGTGGTGGTTGCTAAGCGCGGTTCTATCGTGGAAGCGGCGTATCGAGACCCAGCAACAGGTGACGTTTCACCTCGGACGTTTGAACTCGCGACGGACTCAGGTCAGATCAATCTCGGCGAGTTTTTTAAATACCTCAACAGCGAGCAATTCTTTTATGGCCGAGATGGTCTACAAACAACAAACAAGCAATACGCAGCAGTCTGCAGCAGCGCGTCCTCTCCTTCTGCTTGTGAAAACGCGCTGACAGATTATTACGTGTTTAAAGACAATGCCAACGGTGTCGTTGCCAGCTATTTTAAACCTATCGAAACCGACTACACCATAAAGCCAACCCCTGCTGAAAGCGAGATGTATGATGGTGTGGCCTCTTACGATAGCAATGTGTTCACTCTCAACACCAACCCAGATTACAGCCTGCAAAAATGGAATGTCTCGACCTTGCTGTTACATGAAGCGGCACCTGGTCATCATTTCCAAAACGCGTATGCGCAGGAATACCCACCCGCTAATCTGCCCGATTATATGCAGGATATCTGGTACACCGCTTATGGCGAAGGTTGGGCGCTCTATACCGAGTGGCTTGGTATAGAAATGAGCATTTATGGAGAGCTTAACGCGCAGAATCAGCCGACGTTTGTTAATGGCAAAGGCATGTGCACTCCCAACACTGACTATAGCCAATTCCAAGGCGGAATCTATACGGATGAGCAAGAGTGTAACGCCCTACAGTACTTTGGCAGTCTAAACGAAGCACAGCTGAGGAATATGCGATTGGCGGTCGATACCGGCATTCACGCTAACGGCTGGAGTATTCAGCAAGCACGCGATTATATGCACGCCAATTCCGCGCTCGGCGAAGGTGATATAGAGTCAGAAAGTTTCCGCTACGCCGCCTATGTCGGTCAGGCGGTTTCTTATAAGTCCGGTTATCTGGTTATCCGAGAATTACTTGAAAAGGCTCAACAAGAGCTAGGAGATAAGTTTGAATACGCTGAATTCCACGATCAACTGCTACGCTACGGGCAGCAACCGATGGAAGTAATGAAAAGCAACATCGACAACTGGATTTCAACAAAACACCAAGCCTAAATAAAAAACGGCTTCCTTGGGGAAGCCGTTTCTATTCACTAAATCTTAGGTGTTTCTGTCGTCACACCTTGATTCTGACCTCGGTGGCGAAGTAAGTGATCCATCACGACAATTGCAAGCATGGCTTCTGCAATAGGCACTGCGCGAATACCAACACATGGGTCATGACGACCTTTGGTGATCAGCTGAGTAGGTTCGCCTTCTCTAGTAATGGTTTCACCCGGAACGGTGATACTAGACGTCGGTTTTAGTGCAATGTTCGCAACAATATCCTGACCAGTCGAGATACCACCTAAAATGCCACCAGCATGGTTACTACCGAAACCGTCTGGAGACAAAGTATCACGGTGCTCACTGCCCTTTTGGCTAACAACATCGAATCCATCGCCAATTTCAACACCTTTGACCGCGTTGATGCTCATCAGCGCGTGGGCAATATCAGCATCCAGACGGTCAAACACAGGTTCACCTAAACCGACAGGTACGTTGGTTGCGACAACCTGCAGCTTGGCACCAATCGAGTCGCCTTGCTTTTTAAGATCACGAATCAGCTGATCTAACGCATCGACTTTGTCGACATCTGGGCAGAAAAACGCGTTATTTTCGATCTCGTCCCAATCCACTTTCTCAATCGACACATCACCCATTTGAGATAGGTAAGCGCGGATTTCGATACCAAACTCTTGCTTCAGGTATTTCTTAGCGATAGCACCCGCAGCTACACGCATAGCGGTTTCACGTGCGGAAGAGCGGCCTCCGCCTCGGTAATCACGCACACCGTATTTCTGGTGATAGGTATAGTCAGCGTGACCTGGACGGAACTTGTCTTTAATCTCCGAATAATCTTTTGAGCGTTGGTCTGTGTTTTCAATCAATAGACCAATCGAAGTACCCGTGGTTTTACCTTCGAATACGCCAGACAGAATCTTCACTTCATCTGGTTCGCGACGTTGAGTGGTATAACGAGAAGTACCCGGACGACGACGGTCCAGATCAGTCTGAATATCTGCTTCAGTTATTTCCAGCCCTGGAGGGCACCCGTCGACGATACATCCTAGTGCGATACCGTGACTTTCTCCGAATGTCGTCACTCGGAAATGTTGTCCGATACTGTTTCCTGCCATTACTTCCTCAAATTTCTTCAGCTCTGTAAACAAAGCTGTACATTACAATTGTTCGTAAATTCATAGTGGCGTTATTGCGATTTGATGTAAACCCCTAAAGCCGATCTATTTTGCTTTTCTTTGCCAATAAAAAACGCCGGACAGGGCTGTCCGGCGTTTTATCAAATCAAGCGAGCTGAATAATACTCAGTCTTTATAGATAGAGAACTCTTCTGCATGTTGCAGCATCTGTTCACGCGTCAGCATGAATACACCATGGCCACCATTTTCAAACTCAAGCCAAGTGAACGGGATATGTGGATATTGCTCCATCATATGAACCATGGAGTTACCCACCTCACAGATAAGAATACCGTTATCCGTCAGGTAATCTGGCGCATTAGCCAGAATACGACGCACAAGTTTCAGACCATCCGTACCCGCAGCGAGGCCAAGTTCAGGCTCATGAGTAAACTCATCAGGCAAACTGTTCATGTCTTCTTGATCCACATAAGGTGGGTTAGACACAATCAGGTTGTACTTCTCTTTAGGCAGATCACGGAACAGATCCGAGCGAATAGGGAATACCTGCTGCTCCATACCATGGTCCTGAACATTCTGTTCGGCAACCTGCAGTGCATCTGTCGAAATATCAATGGCATCAACTTCTGCATCCGGAAAAGCATGTGCACAGGCGATCGCGATACAGCCACTCCCGGTACACAGGTCCATGATGCGTGTTGGCTCTTCGATTAGCCAAGGTTGGAACTCTGCCTGAATCAGCTCACCAATTGGAGAACGAGGCACGAGAACACGTTCATCGACAAAAAACTCTAAACCACAGAACCAAGCTCGGTTGGTCAGGTAAGCGGTTGGAGTACGCTCATTAATTCGTTTCACAACGCGCTCAACAATGCGCAGGCGCTCGCTGCTGGTTAAACGAGAGTTTAATACATGCGGAGGCACATCAATTGGCAAGTACAACGTTGGCAGGATCAGCTGAACCGCTTCATCCCATGCGTTATCAGTACCGTGACCATAAAATAGGTTTGCGGCGTTGAAACGACTCACAGTCCAACGAATCATATCCTGAAGCGTGTGTAACTCTGATACCGCTTCTTCTACAAAAATCTTATCCAAAATTGCCTCCGAAAAGCGCTACAATACTGCCAATAGCATTTTATTTATGTATCTATGACCCAATGAGCAAAAAAGACACCGAAATTGATGATGATTTCGCCCTTTTCAGGGATGCAGTACAAGGCGTAAAAAAGTTGCGACAGGATACCATAGTCCAGCAGCCAAAAAAAAATACTAAGCAAAAAGAAATCAAACGTAGCGCGCGTGAAGCCAGCGATACAGAGTTTTATTTTTCTGATGAGTTCGTGCCGCTTCTCAGTGAAGACGGACCGACGCGCTATGCCCGCGATGATGTTTCTCAATATGAGGTGAAGCGCCTTCGCCGTGGTGTATATGTCCCGGATGTGTTCTTAGATATGCACGGCATGACGCAAAATGAAGCAAAGCGTGAACTCGGCTCGATGATCGCTTACTGCATCAAAAATGAAATTTCATGTGCGTGTGTTCAACACGGCATTGGTAAGCATATTCTGAAGCAAAAAACACCGCTTTGGTTGGCGCAGCACCCTGATGTGATGGCATTTCACCAAGCGCCATTAGAGTTTGGCGGTGACGGCGCTTTGTTGGTTCTGCTGTCGATACCGGAAAAATAGAAACACACTCATAAATAGAAGCCAGCTTCTATTGCCTTAAGTCTGGTGGAATCGGCAGATCTGACGCTTTAAAGTGCGGACGCTGGCCACCACGTTTGCGGTACTGCTTAAGCTGGAACACATAGGCCAGTACTTGCGCCACCGCTGTAAACAGACCATCAGGGATCTCTTGCTCTAATTCCGTAGAGTGATATAACGCACGTGCAAGCGGAGGCGCTGGAATAACATAAATGTCGTGCTCACGAGCGATTTCTCGTATTTTTAGCGCTATGTGATCGGTACCTTTCGCCACCACAATCGGCGCTTTATCAGTATCCTGTTTATAGCGCAGAGCCACAGAGAAGTGCTCCGGGTTAGTGACAATGACATCGGCTTGGGGGACTTCTGACATCATTCGACGTTGAGCGGCTTCACGCTGCAACATACGTATCCGCCCTTTGACTTCAGGCTTACCTTCCGTCTCCTTGTACTCGTCTTTGACTTCCTGTTTGGTCATCTTCAATTGATTGGCGTGCTGCCAGATCTGGAAAGGGATATCGATCGCGACAACAATCAGCAACGAACAACTGATCAACAATACAAAGTTAAGCAAGATATCTAACGCGTGGAAAATGTTCTGCGGATAGACATCCATACTCAACTGGAACAGATCTTCCTGCGCGGCATCGATCAAATAGAAAGCAACACCAGACACTAACGTCACTTTCAGAATCGACTTAAGTAGTTCAACCCAGCTTTGCAGACCTACCATTCGTTTCAGACCGCTGAGTGGGTTCATTTTTGACCACTTGGGCATCGCAGCTTCAACCGAGAAGCTAATACCGCCGATTCCTGCCGCACCGATCAAAGCGGCAATAAACAAGACAACAAGAATCAGCAGCAGTGGGCCAAGCAAACTCCCCATCGAGCCAAGAGCAATATCAAACAACTTTGGCAGATCAAAAATTTCGTCACGAGAGAGGTCGAACAGACGCCCCATGACTGTATACAACGCACGTGCAAGTGACTCGCCAAACCACATCAAGGCAATGGCGCCAATCACAAGCACAGATACCGACGCTAATTCTTTTGACCTTGCAACCTGCCCTTTTTCACGAGCCTGTTGCAAGCGCCTGGGCGTGGCGTCTTCGGTGCGTTCTTGACCGTCTGATTCTGCCAATTCAGCCCCCTAACAATTTAAGCGTATGAAGCTGCAAACTTGCTGCTCCCCTTGCAACCAGAATAGCTCATAGTGACTGAAGAGCCCGGCAATAATGTACCAACAGAGTAACAAGCCAACGATCAAAGCAAACGCAAAACCCAGAGAGAAGATATTCAACTGTGGTGCCGCACGAGTCATAACGCCAAACGATAAGTTAATCGTCAACAACGCAATAATCCCGGACAAGGACATACTCAGTGCGACTTTAAACATGATCCCTAGCCAAAGGGCTAGTTCTCTAAAATCGACAGTGTTCAACGACCCGCTACCAATAGGTAGCGACTTGAAGCTCATCACCACCAGCATGATCATTTTCAAGTGACCATCGGTCGCGAGGAAAAACATCGTGGCAAGGAACATAAAAAGCTGACCTAACAATGGCGTATTCTGACCGTTGGCAGGATCCACCATGGAAGCAAAACCCAAACTCGCTTGCATACCTAGGATCTGGCCGAGAATGACGAAGGTCTGAATCATGAACTGAGTGATAGTGCCCATCGCGACACCGATGATGATCTGCTCTAACAGGGTCATGAATCCTTGGAAAGAGAGCAACTCTATAGTATCAGGCACAGCTGGAATGACTGGCATTACAGCAAACGTAATGGCCAAACCAAGGTAAAGTCTGACACGAGTAGAAACAAAACGAGCCCCTGTCACCGACATCACCATCAACATGGCTGCGATTCGGGTATAAGGCCAGAAGTAGTTGGCTATCCAGTCGAGTATCAGGCTCGTTGGGTACTCCACGCAAAACCGCCTTAGTAGAGAACCTGAGGCAGGCGCTCAACAATCGAGAAAAAGTACTCCATCATCATCTGTGTCATCCAATGAGCGAACAACATCAACGCCAGCAAAGTCACCACCAAACGAGGTAAGAAACTCAACGTCTGTTCGTTAATCGATGTGGCGGCCTGAAAAATCGCGACAATCAAACCAATAAGGAGGCTGGGAATGATAATGGCACACACCATCAGAAGCACCATCCACAATGCACCTCTGAATAACTCGACAAATACTTCAGGCGTCATGCTTTCCTCCCGCTATAAGGCGAAGCTGCCGGCTAGGGTCGACAAAATCAGGTTCCAGCCATCAACAAGGACAAACAGCATCAGTTTAAACGGTAGAGAAACGATCATTGGAGAAAGCATCATCATACCCATAGCCATCAAAACCGAAGCAACCACCAAATCAATAATCAAGAATGGCAAGAAGAGCATAAAGCCAATCTGGAAAGCCGTTTTCAATTCAGACGTGATAAATGCTGGGATCAATACGGCCATTGAAACATCTTCAGGAGCAGTTGCATCCGAGCCAGAGATATTGACAAAGGTTTCCAGATCTTTGACTCGCGTTTGCTTGAGCATAAAGTCTTTCATCGGCACCTGAGCAACATCAAAGGCTTGGCGCGCCGTAATTTGTTCGTTGATGTAAGGCTGAATCGCCTTGTCATTAATTTCGTTCAACACTGGCGACATGATGAAGAAGGTCAGGAAAATCGCGATGCCTATGATGACCTGATTGGATGGCGTTTGTTGCAGACCCATCGCCTGACGAAGAATCGACATCACCACGACAATACGCGTAAAAGACGTCATCAAAATAACCATGGCGGGCAAGAAACCCAACATGGTCATTAACGCTAGAATCTGTAAGTTAACCGAATAGTCTTCACTGCCATCTGGGTTAGTGGTCATAGTGAACGCAGGAATGCCTCCCCCACCACCAGTAAAGCTGCCAGTTGAAATAGTTCGTGCCGCGCCCTGCTCTTTTTCCATGGCAGACACGGTGACCGATTGCGATGGAGCAGCATTGTCAGGAATAGGCGTTGCAATGCTTTCCTCAGCAAATGAAATTACCGAAAAAAAGCTCAGGCATAGGGTCAGTATCAGTGAAGCGAATCGACTAGTGTTTATCATTCTTTTTCAATAGCTGAGTCAATTGAGTGGCAAAAGGACTGCCCGCCAATGCAGATTTGTTCAGCTCCTCCTGAGTCAAAGGGGTATCCAATTTGGAAATCAGTTGTATCGACTGTGCGGTCACTCCAACTAAAAACTGCTCTTCACCTGCCTGCACAATCATGATTCGTTCACGGGTGCCGACTGGAATCTGGCGCACGATATTCAGCCCACTTTGGTTAATCATCGCTGGCACACGCATGCGTTTCAGCAACCAAGCCAAAAAGAGAATGAACGCCACAACGAACAAGAGCGACCCAAACGTGGTCGCCCAATCTAACTGATTACTTGTCGCAGTTTCAGCCCAAACAGCAGGAGAGAGAAGTGTCAGGACACACAGTAACGCTCCTTTTAACTGTCGTCTCATAACCTACCTTAGCTTCTTAATTCGCTCAGTCTGGCTTATTACGTCAGTCAGACGGATACCAAACTTGTCGTTGACCACAACCACTTCACCGTGTGCAATCAAGGTACCGTTAACCAAAACGTCCAATGACTCGCCAGCCAAGCGCTCCAGTTCTACAACTGAACCCTGGTTGAGTTGCAATAAGTTGCGGATACTAATTTGTGAACGGCCGACTTCCATAGAAATCGTGACCGGAATGTCCAGAATTGTATCGAGTTTACGGCGTTCGTCTTCTGAAATAGGCGACCCGGTGTCTTGCAACTCGTCAAGTTGAGCGGCCATAACCTCATCTACATCTACCTCTGGCGCATCAGGGTCTTCGCCTAATGCCGCAGCCCATTCGTCCGCCAGTTTTTGATCGTCGCTCGGTTCCATACCTGTTACCTATTTACTTTTGTATTAATCTTCAATTTCACCGTCATCTTCTTCTAATTCAGAGATGACGTCTTTACCCAGGAAGGCGATATCTGTTTTCACCACATCCGGGCGTTTAATTTTCTCAGACACCTGAACTGCAAGCTGCTCACCAGAACGTCCCATCTTCACACGGAAAGTAGGCAGCTCTTCAACAAACATAGTGGCGTTTTCAGGCATAGTGATTGGGATAATGTCGCCCGGTTGAAGCTCCATTAAGTCTCTCAGTGAGATGTCTTGCTCCAGCAAGTTAACTCGGAAGTTAACCGGAACATCCATAATTTCTTCGCGAAGCGCTGTACTCCAACGAACGTCCGTTTCCATTTTATCTGACTGGACACCTGCATCCAGAAGCTCACGAATAGGTTCAACCATGGAGTAAGGCATCACCACGTGGAAGTCACCACCACCACCATCGACTTCGATATGGAAAGAGCTGACAACAATCACTTCCGTCGGACTGACAATGTTCGCCATGCTTGGGTTCACTTCAGAATCGAGGTATTCAAACTCGACCCCCATCACTGGCGACCATGCCTCTTTGTAGTCTTCAAAAACGATTTTAAGCAGCAGTTGAACAATTCGACGCTCGGTAGGCGTAAATTCTCGACCTTCGATACGTGCATGGAAACGACCGTCACCGCCGAAAAAGTTTTCCACCAAAATAAACACCAACCGTGCTTCCATGGTGATCAGTGCTGTCCCTTTCAGTGGCCTAAAGCGCACCATGTTCAAACTGGTGGGTACGTACAAAGTGTTTTGGTACTCACCAAATTTCATCATTTGTACGCCATTTATCGACACTTCAGCGGTTTTTCGCAGCATATTGAACAAGCTGATACGCATGTGACGTGCAAAACGCTCATTGATCAACTCCAGTGTCGGCATTCGACCACGAACAATGCGGTCTTGAGAGGAGAAGTCAAAGTCTACCGCACTGGGATCCGCCGCGGCACCACCACTCTCTTCTTCTACCTCATCAACATCGTCGACACCATGGAGTAGCGCATCAATCTCGTCTTGGCTTAATAGATCGGTCACTCTTCACCTACTGTATTACAAAGTCGGTAAACAACACGCGCTCAATCACGGGCTGGCCTACCGCACGAGTCAGGCTCGCTTTAATATCTTCTGTCGCTTTATCACGAAGCTCAACACGGCCATTGACGCTGCGAAGTTGATCAACGGTCGCTGATGCGAATGTGCCAAGTAGCGAGCTTTCAATTAGTGGAGAGTGATAACGTGCAAGGTTTTCATTGTCAGTTCCACGCACCATTAACTGCACTTTTATCTGAACTAAACGATCTTTTTTGTCGCCAGTCACGTTGAACAAAAACGGCTGCGCAATATTGACGTAAGAAACGGGGTCAGTAGAAACAACCACTTCTTGTTGAGTAGTTTCTTCCATCTGTTCTGGTTCGCTTGATCCCATCAGGAAAAACGCAGCACCACCGCCACCAACTAACAAAACGACAACAGCGATGATGATAATTAACAGCTTGCTTTTACCTTTGGGTGCTTCTGCTTCTAATTCTTCGTCTGCCATATCTGATCTTTCTCTATTTTTCTTACTTTTCTACAGTTTAAGCGTAATAACTAATTCCATCACGCTTTGTTGCGACATTCAAATCAAGATTGACGTCTGGTTCAAGGTTTTCTTCACCTAAGAAGGCTTGATTGCCGTCACCTTGACCAGTTCCCGGACCATTTCCAGCCGCATAGCGGTTTTGTTGCTGACCAGAAGATTGCTGTTGCACTGAAGAGTCCCCCAGTTGGACCCCTTGCTGAGCTAACATTTCTCTCAAGCGCGGCATAGATTGTTCGATAACATCCCTCGCTTGCTGGTTGGCGACTGTAAAGTGCACGGTAGCCCCATCTCCAGTCATATTCATACGGATTTGTAGACGCCCCAGCTCCGGTGGGTCAAGGCGAATATCGATATTTTTCAAGTTTTTCGACATCATCATTTGCACACGTTCAGCAACTTGCTCGCCTGCAATCTCACGATTCAATTGCATTGGTGCTTGCGCGGCTGCTTGTTCGGCACGTAACTGATTCTGTACCGTCAAACCTTGTTGTCCTGCTGCTTGAGAAAGCTGTTGTGCAAATCCCGCTTCATGGCCCTGCCCCTGCTTGCCTTCCGCTGTAGCTAATTTGCCCAAAGTTCCCGCCGCTTTTGCCCCCATTACCGCTTTTAGCATCGCTTGCTCACTCACAGCTGGATTAGCGACCGCTTGTTGAAGCTGACTTGCCGCTAATTCATTAGGTAATGGCATAGCCGAAGCCTGCTGAGTCGCTTGAAGATTGTTTTGAGCGGCGCTCATCGTTGTAGCTGAAGAGCTGTGCAATGCCTGCTGTACAGACTGAGCTAAATGGGCTTGTTGCGCCTTAGGTTTGGCATCCGACTGAATTTGTAATTCCTCTACCCCTGTTTCTGTTGAAGAAACAGCCCATGGAATGGCCGCCGCTCCAGCAACAGCTCCTGCTGCGACGGTAGGCTCAACAACACTGTTTGAAGTCGCATCACTAGCTGCTTGCAGAACTTGAGTTGCTTTAGCTTGAACCGGTTTTTCCGCTGTCGCTTTCAAGGGTTGAACCACTTCAGCCCCTTTTGTCGCGGCTAATTGTGCTTGAGCTTCAGCTTTCGCGGCTTCCACGACTTGCTCAATTTCTTTGTCGGTTAAGCCTTGAGCTTTAAGCTCTTGTTTTAGAAGCTCAATCTCAGGGCTGGTCATCTCCGCTTTACTATCGACTAATTGGGTAAGACCAGCAGCAGCCCCCCCACCACCTACAACAGCGACATGCTCTGGTTGAATTTTACTTGCTGCTGATGCCAACTCTGGTTCTTGACCGCCATCTTGCTCAATGAATCGCTTGGCGTTTTCAGGAATGACGACAGCTTCTTCACCCACTTGCTGCTTTAGCGATACAGACTCAGAGGCTAGCTTGTTTTGTTCAAGAGGTATAGCGCCGTCTTTAATGGTGTTAGACTTCAGATTGGTTTCTGCCTCAACATCAGATTTAGTCACACTCTTTAGCGCTTGCTCACCAATTTTCTCTACCTTAAGCGGATTAGCCGATTTTTCACCCTCAGCCACTAATTGAGATTTCTGTGGCAAATCGTTGCCGTCTTTAGGTTGCAGGGCTTTATTAGCTTCATTCAATCGCCCGAGCAATTCTTCATTTTCTGAGATTATCTTCTCTGCGTCTCCATCAGCCTTAACAGAGACCTTACCTTCTGCCGAAGATTCAAGGTCAGTCGCTGCACTATGCTTTTGCTTGCTATCGTCAGATTTTAACAGCTCATCAGCCACAGCACCGTCTGTATCTGCTGCTACTACTTTTCCAAATTCAGCGCCTTCACCATCATCAATACTAATTTCTTCGTCACCACTAACTTCTTGTTCTAGAAGTACTTTAGTGCTTTCTTCGCCATCACTCGCTTGCTCAGCTTTTGCAGAGTCTGACTCTGACACTTTTTTCTCGCCAGAGTCTCCCTTGATTAAAGCCGCCAGTTTGGAAAAAAAGCCTTCGGACTGCTGTGTTTCGTCTCCTGCTTCAACTGATGGAGAAGCGGAGCTCGATGTTTTAGGCGTATCGGAAACCGGAGTTAGATTCACATTCATAAATAGATCACTCACGCATAATTGAGAGAACAGTCACGGCCAATCATTCGAATAGCAAGTAGCGGCAACACGTTATTTAACGGGAAATTTTGCAAGAAGTGCGCCAATCAGAAAGGAGAAGAGGGTATTAACGTGATATTAGTTCGAAGTACGGCGAGAATATTGAAGGGTAGAGAACTCATCCATCTGTTTTTGCTCACGAATATTCTGTAAGCGTTCTTTTTCCGTCTGCTTTTTCTCAATCAGCCATTCGTAAGAGCGACGTTGTTTGCGACACTCCAGCCAATTTTGCTCACAGCTTTCTACTTGAGATTTGAAATGCTCTTCTGCCTGTTTCTGCTTAGACAGAGTTTCATCTAATGTCGTGAGGAAGCGGTTAAGATGAGAATATTGGCTGGCTGTAAGCCCTTGCTTACCTCGTTCAACCAGCTGATTACAGTAATCCAAACGATAGTTTTCTATCTGCTCTAGTTGCTGATAATAACCATCCAATTCAACTCGCGCTTGATTGAGTGCAAGTACCGCTTGGTTCTCTCGCTCCTGAGCCTGACTTAATAGAAAATCCAGCGCATTGTCCATAAATTACGAATCTCCCTGGAGAAGATTACGCAGCATATTGACACACATGTCGTATGGAACCGTTTCTTTCATAGCCTGCTGTAAGTAACCATCCAGTCGAGGCTTTAAAGTAAACGCACTGTCGATTGCTGGGTCAGATCCCGGCTTATAAGCGCCAATTGATACCAAATCCTGATTTTTACGACAAACAGACAGCACCTGACGTACCGCTTTGGACATCAGTATCTGCTCTTCAGAGGTAATCTGTGGCATGACACGACTGACTGACTTCTCAACATCAATGGCAGGATAATGGCCTGCATCAGCCATTTCACGCGATAACACAATATGACCATCAAGGATCGCTCGTGATGCATCTGCAATTGGGTCTTGAAGATCGTCACCCTCTGTTAATACGGTAAAGAATGCCGTGATAGAACCCTGATCCTGACCGCCATTCCCCGCTCGCTCTACCAAGGCTGGAAGTTTCGCAAATACCGAAGGTGGGTAACCTTTAGTTGCAGGCGGCTCGCCTACAGACAGGGCAATTTCACGCTGAGCCTGCGCAAATCGAGTCAGAGAATCCATCAGCAGCAGTACATCTAACCCTTGGTCACGAAAATACTCCGCAATCGTCAGTGCGGTCTGACAACCTTTGAGGCGCATCAGTGGTGAAGAGTCAGCAGGCGCCGCCACAACAACCGAACGTTGACGCCCATCCACTCCAAGGATTTCTTCAATGAACTCTTTTACTTCACGTCCACGCTCACCAATTAGGCCTACAACCACCACTTGAGCGGTCGTTCCTCGAGTCATCATGCCTAGTGTTACCGACTTACCCACACCTGAACCAGCAAACAGACCAATACGCTGACCTTTACCAACCGTCAAAAGACCGTTGATGGCTTTGATACCAACATCGAGAGGCTCGGAAATAGGTTTACGCGCAAGAGGGTTAATAGGATCGGCGTTGAAGGCTGCTCGCTTCTCAGTATACAAAGGGCCAAGACCGTCTAACGGATTACCAACGCCATCAATAACGCGCCCAAGTAGCTCCATGCCTACAGGCAAACCAGCTTCACTCGTCAAAGGCGTAACTTTAGCGCCAGGTAAAACACCCGTGATTTGCTCACTGGGCATCAAGTAGAGATTATCATCAGAGAAACCAACCACCTCTGCTTCCATCTCACCATGCATGGTTTCAACTTTGCAGAGACTGCCGATAGGAGCGCGGCATCCGGTGGCTTCAAGAGTTAACCCAACAACTCTAACCAACTTCCCTGAAGCAACAGGGCGACAAGTTAACCCTTGAGTTTGGTACTGAGATAGGCGTTCAGCCAGTGCTAACATTACTCACCACCTTGGTGGCGATTTACCCCACAAAAGCTTTGCAACACATTACGTATTCTGTCTTCAAGGCGATAGTTAACACTCGATTCACCCGCTTCGATCTGCACATCTCCGCGATTCAGTGCAGGCTCTGCCATCAGTGTCCAGTTACGAAATTCCAATTCCTCTTCGCCATAAGCAGTACGAATGATTTCAACATCCTCTGGATGAAGTTTGAGCGTAATGGAATGGCCTGATACTGGCAGAGATTCAACGGATTGTTTGATGGTATCCAAAACAACCTGAGGGTTGGTCTGAACTTCGACATGGACGACTTCTTTAACCAAAGTCAGGACCATATCGACTAGTTGCTTTTCAACCTGAGCGTTCATCAACTCAAGAGGTTGGGCAAACTGATTCGCCAGTCCAACAAATGTCTGGACTTGCTGCTGAATAAATTCTTGCCCTGCTTCGATGCCTTCTGCTTTACCTGCTTCCAGCCCTTCTTGATGACCTTCTTGTTGGCCTTGCTCTTTACCTTTATCGTAGCCTTGTTTAAAACCAGCTTCTTGGCCTTGATGCAGACCATCCTGATAAGCCTGCTGCTTGATGAGCTCGATTTCTTCTTCAGTCAGTTCTTTGGGCGCTTCTTCTTCAGGCTCAGACAAGGTCGGCATCCAGCCTGGGTCGTAATTCATCGCCGTTTCTTTTGCGTGCTTGTGAGTGTCAGACGTATAGTCCGGCATCCCCCAACGCTCAGGCTTCTGAATTTGCTCATCATTATCTAAGCGCAAAAAACCACGCTTTCTTTCCCCAGACATATAAACCTTAACCCTTTACTTTACAAGAATTCGTCGGCACCGCCGCCCAGCATAATCTCACCGGAATCAGCCATACGACGAGCCACTGCCAATACTTCTTTCTGCGCGGCTTCAACATCCGACACTTTGATTGGCGGCATTGCTTCAAGGTCATCACGCATCATCTCAGCGGCACGCTTAGACATGTTCTTGAAGATCTTCTCACGGAGAGCATCGTCGGCACCTTTAAGTGCACGCTGCAATGCATCCTGTGGGACATCACGCAGCAACTTCTGAATACCTTGGTCGTCGACTTCGATAAGGTTTTCGAAGACAAACATAAGATCCTGAATCTGCGTTGCCATGTCTTCGTCCTGATCGCGAATCTGCTCCATCAGGATACCTTCGACATTGTTGTCCATGTAGTTCATGATTTCTGCTGCTGCCTTCAGGCCGCCAATTTTGGCTGCTTGCGCACCTGCTTGACCTGCGAACTGTTTCTCCATGATTTCATTCAACTCAGCCAGTGCCGATGGTTGTACTTCTTCTAAGTTCGCAATTCGCATCATCAAATCGAGACGGTCACGTTCGGCAAACTGAGATAAGATTTCTGCAGATTGATCCGGTTCGAGGTAGGACAAAACAATGGTTTGAATCTGAGGGTGCTCGTTGATAATAATGCTGGCAACCTGACGAGGATCCATCCACTTGAGTGAATCGAGACCTTTCGAACCAGTACCCAACAAAATTTGATCAACAAGATTGTTAGCTTTATCTTCACCAAGGGCCGCAACCAGTGCATTACGCATAAAGTCTTCACTGCCCATACCGATATTAGTGTATTTCTGAATGTCTTCCAGAAAAGCACGGTGTACCGCACCGACTTTTTCCTGGCTTAGGTCAGCAGCACGTGCCATAGCACTACCAACGCGTTGTACTTGTTTCGGCTCTAAGTGACGAATGATTCCCGCAGCGTCTTCTTCATTCAGACTGAGTAGAAGGATCGCCGCGCGTTCTTCGCCCGGTATCGTTTCGATATCCACGGTGTTCTCGACAACTTCACCACCGCCTTCTCCCTGAGGTACGACTTCGTTAGGCATCTTCCATCCAGTTCTTCACTACTTGTGCCGCTAGCTCAGGCTCGTTAGCAACAAGAGCTCGAACTGCTTTCAGCACATCTTCATCCTTATGGAGGTTAGGCAAGTCAATGCTCGAGCCAAACTCAAACAGCTCACCGCCATCCATATCTCCACCAATCAGGCTAGTTTCACCATCAGCACCAATTGGCAACCCATCTGGTCCGTATAGTTGATCATCATCGTCATCCGAAGCTGGGTTGAGCAGTTTCTTCATCGCTGGGCGAACCAGAACCAATACGACAACGATAATAACCAATGCACTTGCAAACCAACGAACCCAGTCGTTGAAATTCGGATGCTCCCAAATCGGCACATCAGTAAGCACTTCAACTTCTGGCTCAGCAAACTGCATACTCAGTACATTCAATAAATCACCGCGGCTTTCACTGAAACCAACGGCACCAATCAATACCTGACGGATCGACTGCAACTCTGCATCCGACAGTGGTTGATAAGTCGTTTCACCAGTATCCGGATTGACCGACGCACGATTCTTGATCGCGACCGCCACTGTTTGACGGTTGACTATTCCGGACTGGCGACGTTCATGACTGATGGTGGTATCCAGTTCGAAGTTACGCGTCGCTTCTTTATGCACTGAACCCTGCCCCATCAAAGAACCATCTTTCATCTGTGCCACATCCTGAGGGATAGAAGCGTCAGCAGGAGGCTGGTTACTCAACGCACCCGGTACACCAGCAACGACATTACCATTATTATAGTCTTCCAAAGTGTATTCACTTCGTGTCGATGGGGTATTAGGGTCAAAACTTTTACGGGTTTGCTCTATCGCGCTGAAATCGAGTTGAATATCAACCTGAGCGGTATAGTTACCAAAACCAAGAATAGGGATAAGCACTGAGTCAATTTTGTCTCGCAGGGCTTGTTCCTGCTTACGCTCTAACTCATGCTCTTTACGACGCGCGGCTGACGCTGCGTCTTGCGAGCCAGAACTAAGTAGTCGACCGTGTTGGTCTGTCACGGTAATTCGGGTCGGTTTCATCCCCGGAACAGCACTGGCAACCATGTCAACGACAGAGTCAACTTCTTCTTGCTTAAGTGACGTACCGGTACGGAGAGTAAGGAAAACAGAAGCAGACGCTTCTTGATTATGACGGACAAAGACACTTTGCTTCGGTAATGCGAGCAGTACACGAGCTTTGCGCACTTGTTTCATCTCTTCGATAGCTTTGGCCAACTGGCGCTCACGGCTCAGTTTGAGGCGCTCTTGCTCTAAACGCTGAGATACGCCAAAGCCCATATCTTGCATTAAGATTTCATCACCGGCTTGTCTTTCATTGTTTAAGCCAGCACGAACCATATTCAGTTTGAGCGAGTTGTAGTCACTGGCGGGTACAGAGATTGTGTTACCGTCCAGTTTGTACTCTACTTTTTCTTGATCGAGATAATCTAAGACAGGAATAAGCTCTTCGGTGTCATAGGCACCAAGAGGTCGCATTTCAGGTTCACGTACCCAGAAAAACAACATCACAATCAGTGCGACACAAATCGAAATGGAGAGAACGAGGACAACCTGACGTAGGAGATCTAAATCACCGACTGCCATGTCAAATTTGGATGTGCTTTGTTCATCCAAGTCCGGATTTTGAACATCAGTATCCATATCTGATGTTGCTACCATTGCGGTGTCAGGACCACCATCCGAAACCGCAAGATCCGTTGATTGATTTTGTTCTGCCACAGACTGTACCTATCACTTAAACTGGCATGTTCATCAATTCTTTGTACGCTTCGACGAGCTTATTACGTACTTGAATCGTTGCCTCAAATGCAACACTCGATTTGTTTCGGGCAATCATGACATCAGACAACGACACATTTTCATCACCACGATCAAATCGCATTTGCAAGTTACTAGAGGTTTTTGACAGCCCATTAACGTTGTTGATGGCATTGTTGAGCAAATCGCCAAAATCAGCGCCGACTGTATGACCAGTCGCGGCAGGTTTTGTGTTCGTTGCTTCGAACATCATTGCTTGCATTTCGCCTTGAAAACCATCAATTTTCATTGAATACCTCGGACGTCAACTCTTTGACTACAATTCTTGTTGTAAATATGACGCTGCAATCTACATGCCATATCAATTTTAGCGTCGAAAATAGCACGTTAGTTTGGAATATCAATCCCCGCATCACGCATTTTTGCTAACTTGTAGCGCAATGTACGTGGGCTGATACCTAATTTTTCAGCCATCTCCTTACGACGACCGTTACACTCAGTTAAAGTCTCAAGAATAATGGCGTATTCCTGTTCACGAAGTTCACCGCCTAAACCAGCACTGGTCGCAAATGCGTTATCAGGTTCCGCGATTGGTTTAATGTTAGGAGCTGTGATTTCTCCGGTTTCAACGACCTGTTGCAAACTGCCCGCATCCTGCCAATCTAATCCTTCCAGCAAAATATGGTCACTCGACACATTGCCGTTCTCACTGAGGATTAATGCACGTTGCACAACGTTGTCTAACTCACGAACATTCCCCGGCCATGAATAAGCCAGCAACTTATTCATGGCACTGGCAGATAATGTCGGTACAGGTAGGCCTAGCTTTTTACAGTGACGTTCAATCAAATGGTTGGCTAGAGGCTCTATATCACCTTTACGGTCACAAAGTGCTGGCCACGCTAGCGGGAAAACATTCAAGCGGTAGTACAAATCTTCACGGAAGTTACCTTCCTGAACATAGAGCTTTAAGTCACGGTTACTGGTAGCTAATACACGAACATCCAACTTGATGCTCTTTCGACTACCCAATCGCTCGACTTCACGCTCTTGCAGAACACGAAGCAACTTAGCTTGAAGGTTCAGGTCCATCTCACTGATTTCATCGAGAAGAATTGTCCCGCCCTGAGCCTGCTCAAATTTACCTGGACAAGCTTGAACCGCACCGGTAAAGGCGCCTTTTTCGTAGCCAAACAATGTCGCTTCCAGCATGTTGTCAGGAATCGCGGCACAGTTAATCGCGACAAAAGGCCCATCTTTGCGGTTCGAAGCATTATGAATGTAACGAGACATCACCTCTTTACCCGAACCACTTGGGCCAAGCACCATAACGCTAGCGTCAGTTTTTGCCACTTTATCGGCCATAGCAAGTAACTTAAGGCTCTTCTCATCCGCTACCACAGCATCACCGTTATCGTCGGATTTAACCGGAGCATAACGACTGACCATATTCAATAAAACTTCCGGCGCAAACGGTTTAGCCATGTAGTCAATCGCACCATCTTTCATGGCAGAGACAGCATCTTCAATGTTAGCGTAAGCCGTCATTAACAATACCGGTAGATTGGGCCAATGTTGTTTGATGTTACGCAGTAGAGCGAGGCCACCCATACCTGCCATCTGTACATCAGAAACAACGATATCGACTGAATGAGCTTTAAGTTTGATTAACGCATCTTCCGCGCTGTCCGCTTCCAACCACTCATATCCGGCTAGCGCCAAGGTATCGACTAAGGCTTCGCGTAGACCTTCATCATCTTCTACGATTAGTACTTTGCTTTGTGCCATTATCCTTCTCCAGTCATTACATCGTGGTTAGCTTGCGGAGCACGATCAAGAGGAATACAGATGGTGAAACAAGCACCATCACCTTCCTCGGAAATCAATTCTAACCTTCCATCATGAGCACGACATACCATCTGGACAACAGCTAATCCAAGCCCTGTTCCCTGTGATCGTGTCGTAAAGAAAGGTTCCATAATTTGGTTTTGTAGTTCTTTTGGAACGCCCGGCCCGCTGTCTTGAACGGAAATCTTCAGCTCATTGTTTACCGGGCGGAAAAAGACATCGACTTGTGATTGTTTACCCGCAATTTGAATTGCGTTCATCACCAAGTTGCTCAGCGCTGACGCCACCGCGTTCGCATTGCCTAACAGTTGCGTTTCTTCCCGCTCAACTTCAAGGTGATAATCAATCTGATTGTTTTTCAGCGCTGCTTCCACCATAGGAGAAAACTCACTCACCAATTCAGCAATCGTAAATGGCTTCACCACCTTGTTGTCGCCCCCTTTAGCGAACAACAACATATCATTGACTTGCTTTTCCAAGTCATGCAGGCGATCCATCAATTTATTCTGAAATCGATCTTTCGTTGCTGGCGGTAGGTTCGGAGCCGCCAGATTTGACGCATAAAGCATCGCACTGGATAGAGGCGTTCGGACCTGGTGCGCCAACGACGCAACCATACGCCCTAACGAGGATAAACGCTGTAGGTCACTGATACGAGATTGCAGTAAACGTGTCTCTGTCAGGTCGGTAATCAGAATCAGCTGGCCTGTTGTCGACGCTGAAATTGCCAAGCGCACTTTGCGGCCGTTGCGAAGAGAGATTTCATGACCATCATCTTCTCGTGGGGCAAATGCTTGCTGAATCACTTCAAACCATTTCTGCCCAATAAGCGGCATCTCTAACAAACGCTGTGCTTCTGGATTCGCTTCATGCACAACACCTTGAGTATCGAGCAGAATTACACCTGCTGGCATAACGTCCAATACCTGCTTATATCGTTCAACTTGTTCTTCGAGTGTTCCGAGTGGTTGCTGATTCATGATCGCCTGAGCTGCTTGCATGTCGTATTTCTGCCTTAAAAACTACAATAGCCTGAAATGCAAGAAGCACGCCAGGCTATTTTATATATTTTTCAATAGCTTAATATGAAGTCGATATTTTGACAGCGTCGAAAATACCCAATTTATCGCTGCACATTGTATTTTCGCATCTTCTCAACCAGAGTGGTCCGTCGCATTCCAAGCATGTCGGCGGCACGAGCAACCACGCCACCTTGAGCCTCTAATGCTTGGTTTATCATATTAACTTCCAACTCAGCTAACATCTCTTTAAGGTTAACGCCCTCAGGCGGTAATTCTTGGGGTGCATTGGAGTTTTCATGCAAGCCATCGGTCTCATCAAGACTGAAATCTTCGGCAAAAATGTCCTGCAGCACGTCACGCTCCTGCTCTTCAACAGAAGCAAACACATTGTGCTCTGGCTGAAACTCAGGGATATCGCTGTAACGATACTTAGTTGGCAGATGGTTCACATCCACTAAGCTGTTTGGATAAAGAATGATCATCCTTTCAACAAGGTTTGCCAACTCGCGAACATTGCCCGGCCAGTTGTGCTCCATCAGTGAGTTGATAGCCCGTGGCGTAAAGCAGATTGGCTGAGCGCCTTCCGCTTCCATTCGCGTCATCAGCTCTTGCAACAGCAATGGCGTATCTTCAATCCGGTCACGCAGGGCTGGCATTTCGATTGGGAACACATTGAGACGGTAGTATAAGTCTTCACGGAAAGACTCATCATCAATCATGGTTTCCAAATTACGGTGAGTCGCCGCAATCACGCGAACATTAACACGAATAGTGGTGTTACCGCCTACGCGCTCAAAACAGCGTTCTTGTAACACACGCAGCAATTTAACTTGCATTGGCATCGGCATATCACCGATCTCATCAAGGAATAATGTACCGCCTTCTGCCAGTTCAAATCGCCCTTTACGAGACGTTATCGCCCCAGTAAAGGCCCCTTTTTCGTGGCCAAACAATTCGCTTTCGAGAAGGTCAGGAGGAATAGCACCACAGTTGATTGGTACAAATGGACCATTTCGACGTGCGGAATGGTAATGAATGTTACGTGCAACGACTTCTTTACCTGTTCCCGACTCGCCAAGAATAAGAACGTTCGCTTCGGTAGCGGAGACTTGCTCTATCAGGTGACGAACTTCTTTAATACCGATACTTTGCCCAACTAGGCTGCGGAACAGGGTGTTTTTTCGTGAAGAAGAAACAACGTTGACGCCTTTGCGACCAAGGAAGTCTTTACAATGACGAAGCGCTTCACTTAACTGAGGGTAATTTAAAGGATATTCCAGTTCACCAACATAATTGGTCATTTCTTCGACTGGATAAGAATGCGTTCCCGCGATAAGTAAAGGAATATGGTTAGCTTGGGAGAGTTGTGTACTCAACTGAGTAGAGAAGTTATGGCCCTGAAGCGAACCCACAATGCAGCCAGCCCAAACATCCGACCAGTTAACGTCGCTCAGTTGTGCGGAACTGATCGCCTCACATTGTTCTCCGACAAATTCTAATATATTACTCAGATTGATGCGTGCTTGAGCATCATCTTCAATTACGAGCAGCTTTGCTAAACCTTGCATAGGTGAGAATTATTGCCTTTATCTTGAAACATTGTGGCTGTTATTTCTGTTTCTAACAACTAACCTAACTATAGAACAGGATTAGTGATAGACAATTTATAAACTTCAGCAACAAAATAAGCCACTAGGCTACTAAGTGGCTTCTATTCTATTTGATAAAAAAATAAAGGCAACCAAGCAATTAGGCGATGTGACGTTTGCCCAAAAGCTTTTTATGCAAGATATTTCAATACAACAGTATAAATTAAACTTATATCTTAAATTCCTACATCAGTCGCAGTCAGATTGTGGTATTCAGGTGGGATTTGCTCCCATGCTGATTTAATCTCGCGAATAATATCAATCACGTCATCGATAGGTTGAGGATCATTCTTGTGATTTGCCTCAGTAATTTGGGTAATCATAAACTCGTACAACTGATCCAGGTTCTGAGCAATGTCACCGCCATCGTCCATTGATAGGCAGCTGCGTAAGCTAATGATGATGTCTAGAGCTTTACCCAGTCTCTCACCCTTAACAGGAATATTGCCCTGCTCCATTGCCGCTTTACCCTGAATCAAGCGCTCGATAGCACCCGCCATCAGCATTTGAACAATTTTATGCGGGGAGGCAGCACTGAGCTGGCTATCTACCGATACCTTCTTGTAAGCCTGTAATGAACCACGCATAACAATCCTCTTTATATAAATTTCTTGTACTGCTGCACCGATTTATTGCCGTAGCGGTACTTTTGCAAACTACTGCCAAGTTCAGCGGTTTTCTTCTGCATCAACTCAACAGTCAACTGAGTGCGCTCAATGGCACTCTGCCATTCTGGTAACTGCGCTAACTCTTGGTGCTCATTAATAGTACTGATCAAGGTTAGCAATAACTGTTCCCTTTTATCGACCAACTGAACGATTTCTTCAGTATTAATGTCATCCGCTGAAAGATTACTAGCAATACCGTGATCAAGATCACCAAGAAATGAGATCTGTGCCAAAAAATCATCCGCCAAGTGCATTCATCATACCTGCTAGCTGAGACTGCATCTTGCTCGTCGCGTCCTGCATCGCCGTAAATTTGGCGTGTGTACGTTTCTCTAAGCTATCCATACGACGATCCAAAGATGCTTGATCATCATCAAGGCGGTAATTTTGTTCCACCATGCTGCGCTCACGAGTACGAATTGAGCCGGTGACACCAGTGATACCCTGAATCGCATCTTCAACTTTTTTTGCAAACCCTTGGTTGCCGCCAAAGAAATCTTCTAACTTATTGAAGTTGTTATTGAGCTGGCGATCCAACATGTCGTAGTTGATTTCCAGTGTACCCTGACGTGTCGTTGTAATACCAAACTCAGTCAATGTTTTAAGATCTTCAGGAGCAGGTTCAACTCTTGATGAAAACACCGACTTCAGTCTTGAATCGGCACTGCGAACCACACTGTCACCCGCCAGAGGGCCTGCGGCTCCAGTTCGTGGATCCACACCGGAAAGTTCTTGAGAGACCTGATAAAACTGGTTGTATGCCGAAACGAACTGCTCAATATCGTCTCGTACGCCCTGACGGTCATATTCGATATCAATCTCTGAAGGTGTTTTGCCGCGCTCGGAGCGACCTTTTAAGGTTAGGTCGACCCCTTCAATGGCATCTTCAATGATGTTGTTATCACTGGAAAGCTGAGCAACACCATCAAGCAGTACTTTCGAATCCTGTGCCGCTTGTACTTGGCTCATACCACGATAAGCGTCAAATGACTCCTGCGCCGATTTCAGGTCAGCCTGAGCCTGATCTATTCGCTCCAGATATTCCCTTTCTTCTTTTGGCAGTTTGGCACGTTCAAGCTCTTTAGCTTGCTCAGGGGTTAATTCGCCTGCCAAAACACGCGCTTGAAGTGATGCTTTTTCCTGAGCTAGCTTATCTTCCAACGCAGCTTGTTTCGCATCTAACGCGGCCTGCGCTTCTTTTGGTGTTACATAAGAATCCGTCAGTGTACCGGAAGCCGTGACACTCCAACCGGGAACATCAGGGGCTTTTTCCAGCGCTTTTGCATCTAGCTGAGGCTCTGGCTCCCAATACGAGTCAAGCAATGTACCGGACGCGGTCGCGGTCCAGCCAGGAATGCGCTCTTCTGGCTTTAAGTACTTATTAGCTTCGGCACCGGCCGCAGCAGCGGCTGCAGCGGCTGCATCTGAAAGTTCATTACCAGCACTTGCATCCTTTGCCGCATTGGCATCGGCAGCAATTGCCGCTTGTTTGGACGTATCGGCAATCTCCTGATCGACAACCTTTGCCGCCTCAATGTTTTGCTCTGCAATGCGATCGGCAACGGCTTGTTCTTCAGCAGTGAGTGGCTTGAGAAGATCTTGCGCAGCCGCACGAGCTCGCTCAAGATCTTTAACGCGCTGTTCAAGTGTTTTGTACTCGAGCCTTTTGAGAAGATTATCCGGTGCTGACTCCACACTCAGTTTGAGTGCGTTTTGTTCACCTGAATTACTTGAAGCAACGATAAGACGTGGGCCTTCGACATCATTGATGACTGATGCACGAACACCGGGGTTGGTTTTGCTGCCATTGATACCGCGAACGATATCAACCAGCTTAGAATTTTCCTGAACCTCAACGGTGAACTTTTTTTCACCGAGAGAAATCTGCAGCTTACCCGGGCCAAATTTCGCATCTTCCGGTAATACATCAGACGCAATTTTATGACTCTGGGCAAGCTGCAACACATCGATAGCATATCTACCAGCGATAGCTTCAGTGGTTGCCGTCGCGGATACAACGGTATCATCCGTAGATTCTACCTTTCTTGCGGCGAAAGCTTTCTCTTGACGAAAGCTCGTCATCAAGTTTTTCATCGTATCCAACGACTCTCTGAGCCGACCGTAGGCACTGATACTGGAATCAATTTTGCCACGCTCATTGTCGATTCGTTGCTGCTTAGGTACGCGCTCCGAATCAACAATTTTGCTGACCATGGCATTGATATCCATGCCAGAATTCATCCCTACAGGGCCAAAGCTCATTCAATCACCTCAAAATACGATCATACCGTCTGGTTCAACAACCCCGATGAATAACGGGCTGTTTGATCCCTCAGGCGTCGCAGTATTTCTAACATTTCCTCATCGGGTATCTGACGAATTATATCGCCAGTATCCGCTTCATAAATGGTCACTACATCTCTTCCCGACTCTTCATCGACCCGAAAAGATAGGCCAGTGTTGATGGACGCAATGAACTCGTTCATTTGCTGTACCATACGTTGCCGCTCTTCCCTGTTAAGCTTTTCACGTTGTTGAGACGCTTCTATCGCTTGATTAACAGCTTCAGCAGCTTGCTCTCTCACTTCGGCTGTAGAAACCTGTTCTTTCCGCGAGGAAACTTGCTGTGCACCATCATATTTTGAAGCAATTTTAGTGCCACTTTCTGAGCCGTAAGGCTGGACGTTCGATGTGTAGGATGGTATTTCCATAACAATCTCCCTTCCACCTTATAGGTTGGTAATCACGTTACCTACCAATAAGCTCGTTCGAACCTATCGATTAACCTAATAAGCTAAGAGCTGCCGATGGTGATTGTTTTGCCTGCGCCAGTACAGAGGTACTTGCCTGCTGCAAAATCTGCGACTTAGTCATCTGAGTCGTTTCTTTCGCATAGTCAGTATCTCGGATACGGCTACGAGACGCGTTAACGTTCTCGTTGATGTTATCCAAGTTGCTGATCGCATGGCTAAAACGGTTCTGGAATGCACCCAGTTCCGCGCGCTGACTGTCAACCGTTTTCAGAGCACCATCGATAACAGAAACTGCCATCTGAGACCCTGCTACGGTAGAAACATCAACGTCGGAAACCGTTTTGTTTTCAGCGGCACCAAAACCAATATCACCGCCCAACGCACCACCAATTGTTACGTCCGACGCTACTTTGTTATTCGCAGCGAACAACTGTAGCTTTCCTTCTTCACCGACCGACGCTTTCACGTCTTCACTCTGACCATTGATATAAGTCGCAAGCTGCTCGATGTCGTCACCAACCTTAGCATTTATGGTTAACTGTTTAGCTTCCCCATGTACATCAGTATAGTCCAGAGTAAGATCTGTTGAACCCTGAGAGACGGCCCAGTCAGTATCTTTACCCTGTTGCGCAATATAGGCTTTACCACCCATTCCTGACGTATCTGAGCGCATATTGCCCATAGTGAGCATTACTGCCTCACCTGAACTCGCACCGATCTGGAATGATTGGCTACCAAACGTACCATTGAGGAGTTTGTTACCACCAAATGAGGTAGTCTCTGCGATACGATTTAATTCATCGTTAAGAGCCGTAACCTCTTCCTGAATCGCAATACGCTCTGAACGGGAGTTCGAACCATTTGACGATTGCAGTGACAAGTCACGCATACGTTGAAGGATGTTGGTCGTCTCATTCATTGCACCTTCAGCAGTCTGTGCAATGGAGATACCATCGTTTGCGTTTTTCACCGCCATGTCTAAACCACGACTCTGCGATGTTAAACGGTTGGAAATTTGAAGGCCTGCAGCGTCATCACGAGCACTGTTTATTTTGTAACCCGATGATAGACGCTCCATCGATCTCTGCATGCCGTCAGCAGCACCATTAAGGTATCGCTGAGCAGTCATCGCAGACACATTGGTGTTTACGTTAATTGCCATATTGATCTCCTTAGGCATTAAGGGTGATGCACCTCAGCGTCTCTCACCTCACTTTGGTGCATCTCATTTCTCTCAGTCTTTTAACGGCGGAAGAAATATATCCTTTAGAAAAATTTTTAAAAAAATTTCTGTGATGGGTATCAATAAGCTATAAATATCTTTTAAATCAATGGATTATATAAACGAAAAAAATCCAGCCGAAGCTGGATTTTTTTCGAAGGTTTTAAACTTAGCCTAGAAGATTCAGAGCTGAGTTTGGCGTTTGTTTTGCCTGAGCAAGAATTGAGCTTGAAGCCTGAGAAAGAATTTGCGACTTAGTCAGTGCCGTTGTTTCTTTAGCAAAGTCCGTATCTTTGATTCGGCTCTTAGACGCATTCACATTCTCGTTGATGTTATCTAAGTTGCTAATCGCATGGTTGAATCGGTTCTGGAATGCACCCAGCTCAGCACGGTGGCTATCTACATATTTCAGTGCCGAGTCAATAATTGCTACAGATTCCTGAGCACCACCCACAGATGTTACATCAATAGTATCAACAGTAACTGCTTGACCTTGACCCATACTCAGTTCACCAGCAAGACCACCACCAAAGCTTACTGCGCCTTCAACTTTATCAGTGCCAGCGAATACCTGTAGTTGACCATCTTGGTCGACAGACGCTTTTACCATGTCAGTCTGACCATTGATGTATGTCGCTAGCTCTTCAATATCGTCGCCTTCTTTTGCATTGATATTAATAGTTTGTTGTTGGCCGTCAGTATCGGTCAGTGTGATAGCCAAGTCGTTTGCACCGGCCTGTACTGTCCAATCTTTATCTTTACCATTTGCTGCTTGGTAGCTTGTACCGCCCATGCCAACGTTGTCTGAACGCATGTCGTTCAAAGTCAACATCACGGCTTCACCATTGTCTGCACCAATTTGGAAAGATTTCGTCGCGTAAGTACCGTTCAGTAGTTTGTTACCACCAAAAGAGGTTGTCTCTGCGATACGGTTAAGTTCGTCATTTAGTGCTGTAACTTCTTCCTGAATCGCAACACGCTCTGATTTAGAGTTAGAGCCGTTCGCAGATTGTAGCGAAAGGTCACGCATACGTTGCAGGATGTTAGTCGTTTCATTCATCGCACCTTCAGCAGTCTGCGCGATAGAAATACCGTCATTCGCGTTACGTACTGCAACATCTAGACCGCGGCTTTGCACATTCAAACGGTTAGAGATCTGTAGACCTGCTGCGTCATCTTTAGCGCTATTAATCTTGAAGCCAGAAGATAGACGTTCCATTGAAGTTTGTTGTGCATTGTTAGCGCCATTTAGGTAACGCTGTGCTGTCATTGCTGCTACGTTAGTGTTTACATTCACTGCCATGGTGATTTCTCCGTTTGATTTTCCGATGTAACCGGTTTCCGACGTCTCGGAAAACCAAAGTAGTTCTCTCAAAGTTACTTTTATTAACGGCTCAATTTCGAGAACCTTGAGTATTTTTTTAAGTTTTTTTTGAAAAAAATGCTTTTGGAGAGGGAAAGTTGACCAAATACGAAAAAACTTAAAAAAACGCAATTTTTTTGCTAAAGCTTTAATTCACTCAGTCGATAATATTTTCTTTTTTTGACAATTAACCCAATAAGGTTAGAGCTAGATTTGGTTGTTGTTTAGCCTGTGCTAGGATTGATGTACTAACTTGCTGTAAAATCTGTTGCTTAAGCATTTGGGTAGTTTCTTTGGCATAGTCGGTGTCTTTTATACGGCTATTCGACGCGGCCAAGTTTTCGTTGATATTACCTAGGTTGTTAATCGCATGATTAAAGCGATTTTGCATCGCCCCTAATTCAGCGCGATGACCATCAACATACTTAAGCGCGGTGTCTATTACAGATACCGCTCGCTGTGCGCCGCCAACTTTAGAAATGTCCAGATTATCAACCGCTTCATAACCAGCTAGCCCCATTTGCAGTTCACCTGCAAGGCTGCCAGAAAAGGAAATAGTACCCGATGTCTCTTTGCCTGCCATAAAGACTTGCAGCTGCCCATCTTCATTTACTGAGGCCGAGACTTTATCCGTTTGACCGTTGATATAAGTGGCTAACTCTTCGATGTCATCACCGGCCTTAGCCTCAACCTGAATCGATTCCTGCTGCCCCTCGGCATTAGTGTATTCCATCACCAACGTCTGGCTGCCCTGAGAAACCTGCCAGCTATTGTCCGCTTTTCCAGCGGCGATATAACTGAAGCCGCCCATCTCTATACTATCAGAGCGCATGTTCTTCAGAGATACCTGAACCGCTTCACCGGAACTGCCACCAATTTGGAAAGAAGAACTGGCAAATGAACCATTGAGCAATTTTCGACCACCAAAAGAGGTGGTTTCGGCAATTCTATTCAATTCATCATTCAAAGCCGCCATTTCTTCCTGTAATGCATCTCTTTCTGCTCGACTGTTCGAACCATTCGCCGATTGTAATGAAAGATCACGCATGCGTTGAAGAAGGTTGGTCGTCTCATTCATCGCGCCTTCGGCTGTCTGCATGATGGATATGCCGTCGTTCGCATTGCGCATTGCGACGTCCAAACCACGCATCTGAGACTCAAGTCGATTCGAGATCTGCAAACCTGCGGCATCGTCTTTGGCACTATTAATACGATTCCCTGAAGATAGCCTCTCCAGTGATTGATTCAGCATGTCCGTCGCATTCGTAAGATAACGCTGCGCCGTCATTGCTGATACGTTGGTATTAACAGTGATTGCCATAACGATAGGTAGTGTTTCCTCAACAGGGTTATCTGTTATATCGGCCTGAGGAAATTTTCTTTAGCCTTTTTGCACAAAAAACCGAGCACATTAGCTCGGTTTAAAATCGGTATAGTCCGCAGGCTTTAGTTTGCTTTCATTGACTTACTTAAGCTTTAACCCTTTTAGCATCTCTACAGACGGGGCAAAGAAGTATGCTCCGGTCACGGCTTTAGTAAAGCGCAATAACTGGTCTGTTTTACCGTCGGTCTCGCCATACATACTTTCCAGCATGGCTTTAAAATTGTGTAACGTATTGCAGTAGGCAATAAACAGCAGACCATGCTCACCCGACACACTGCCATAAGGCAAGCTATGGCGAACAATCTTCAGGCCTTTACCTTCTTCTTTAATGTCCACACGACCAACGTGAGACGCAGCTGGCACATTATCTAACTCAATCGAATCCGGTTTAGTCCGCCCGATGACTTTTTCTTGAGCAGACACATTCAGTCGATTCCAAGAAGGCAGGTCATGAACAAAGCGCTGGACCATAACGTAACTGCCACCAGCCAACTCTCCTTGAGGAATAATTGCTACTTCATGGCGCTGACTATCTTTCGGGTTTTCTGTCCCATCGACAAAATCCGTCATGTCTCGAGAGTCGAGATAGCGATAACCATAGGTTTCATCAACCACCACTACGTTATCTGACGCTTGTGCAAAGAATGTGCGCAGCAGATAAAAGTGCAAATCATGACGATTCGAATGACAGTGGATAAGCACATCCACATCAGAACTCGGCGCTAAGGTGCTGCCTTCACCAAGCTGTGGGAAATCAATCAGTTCGTCTGGCATCGCGGCGTCACACTTTGACCAGAATGATTTGCTGAACGCAACGGAAAGAGTCAATTCAGCCCCAGGCTGCTGCTGATTAAGCTCTTCTACAAGTGTCGGTAGAGCCTGTAGCTGTTCCAGTACGGCAGCATGTTCCTGTGTCACCTTAAGCAGCGTGTATTGAGCGAAAGGTCCTGCTTCAGGAAGGATGGCACTTTGAGGGATTGTCATTTTTATGTCCTCACATTTACATATTTTCTCAGTGTATTGTGTTCTGTTTTAAGAGTATTGATAGCGATCATCACCCGTTACGTCAAACGGATGGCGGCGCAGAAAAACAATCGCGTACGCTGCGACTCTTATAGATATAAAGCATAAACCACAGCAGAAATAGCAAGGTGGCGGCATTCGCCCAGCGGAAAGCGCCATGTTCTAGGTAGACGTGGTAAAGAGTTTGAACAAACTGGCCGCCAATCGCCAGCATGGTAATCGTTTTACCCCAACTGACTAAATGGCTTATCCATTTTCGTTCCGGGCTGCGCAAGCTGATCATCCACATTAACGCGATGCTAGGCAGTCCCATCGCCAACCCCAGATACAACATTGAATGATCGGGATAGACAATATTGAGGATCTTAGCGCCGCTTTCTCGGCTTGCACCGGCGACAACAAAAACCACCCACGCTTTGGCGAGAAAAAACCAACCAAGCCAAAGCCATTTAGGGGCTTTGAGAAAACCATGTTTATCGTATTGTTCTAAAGCGTATCGCACTGATAGGTAACTGCGGTTGAGAAATTAAACTCCACTCTATACCAATTGAGGTATTTTTCTATCAGATATTACCTATAAAACTCATCCGATATTATTAGAGTTCGCTCGCACCCGCCTTATTGATAAAGCGATAAACATCAGAAGTAATAAGATCGGCGCGAACCAAAGCACAGCATTACGAACGGAAAATTCGGGCTGATATAATACAAATTCGCCGTAGCGCTCAGTCATGAAGTCCTTTACTTCCTGCTCACTCTGTCCTTGATTGATCTTGCTGAAAACAATCAGACGCAAGTCTTTTGCTATGGGGGAGTTGGATTCGATCAGATTTTGATTTTGACACTGCGGGCAACGCAAGGACTTAGCCAAACGTAGCGCTTTTTCGTGTAACTCTGGAGAGGTAAACTCAAACAACTCAACTTGGGATATTTGCTGTTCTGAAACCGCAACAAATAGCTCTTCATCACCCGCGTAACTACTCTGAACAAACAGCAACAGGATCAAGTAATAAAGCGCTCTCATCAACTCTTCTCCTCAGTAAAGAAGCGGGCAAATTGCTTCTTCCAGATATTAGGGTTGAGCAGCCCTGAGTGTTTATACACAATTTCCCCGGCCTGATTGATAAGATATGTCTCGGGGGTGCCAACCACACCCAGATCGATAGATAACTCCCCTTGAGGATCGTAGATCACCGTTTGATAAGGGTCACCCAATTGAGCCAGATACTGGTTTGCTGCCTTTGCTTGGTCTCTGTAGTTAAGCCCGATCACAGCAATGCCTTGCTCACTCAATTGATTAAGAAAATCATGTTCCGCACGGCAAATACTGCACCACGATGCCCAGACATTAACCAGTTGATACTCTGACTGGAATAACGCCTTAGCCTGAACCCGTTCATTCCCAGCCAGTAACTCAACCTCGTTCACTGGAAATTCTCGAACAGCGTGACTGCCTGAGTTGGAAGTGCCTTCATTCAGTGCCGCCCCGAGGATTAGGATAAACACTACCAGCGAGACGCAAAGGACGATGAATTTAGACTTTTTGGACGACGTCATATTTTGTTCTCACTATTCTCGGCGAAAGTTTGGGGATAAGAGGCAAAAATGCAGCAAATGTTGCTAATAATCCACCACCCCAGATCCACCAGATGTATGCTTTGTACTGAATTTTGACCGCATAGCTGTGCTCGTCAACTTTGGCAGCGAGCGTCACATAATAATCTCCAAGCCAGTTCGTGTGAATCGCAGGCTCGCTCGTGTTCATGACTCGGACGGGATAATGGCGACGCTCAGGTTTGAGCTCAAACGTTCGGCCTTCAGCATCAGTAAAACGCAGCTGTGCTTGCTCTGCTGTGAAGTTTTTATCTACACGCCACTCCGTTTGCAGATACTCAACTTGCCAATCGCGAAACTCTGCTGACATTCCAGGACCAAGTTTGCGAGTTAGCTGAGATGAGTGCTCCGCATTCATAACACACCCTATCGCGCCGATAGCCAACCCGATATGAGCCAAGAGCATAAAATTGAGCTTACCCAAACGGATAGCCCACCACAGATGGCTAAACACTACCCAGCACGCTAGCCCCCAAATCAACATTGCTGAGAATGACCACGTTTCCACTTGCCAAAAATACAACATTGCACCGACAAAGAATGAGAAGACAAAAAACAGGATCATCCGTTGCCATGAGTTCACCAACCCTGATTGCCATTTCAGAAAGGGAGCCCAGGCCATTGCCGTTAGCGCCAGAGCCGATAAAGGTAGAAGTAATGTATTAAAATAGGGTGCACCAACCGATATTGTTCCCAGTTGAAGCAACTCATAAACCATGGGGTAAAAAGTACCAAGGAAAACAGTAGACGTGGCGATCACCAGCAGGCCAATCGCGAGAAGCACCAGATAAGATCGGCTGATAATAGCCGTCAACTTTTGGCTTCGTATGGTCTCCCCTCGGTCAATTAAAAGGGCAAAAGAGGCGAACAAGGTAACAGCCAAAATACCAAGAAGCGCAATGCCTTTTCCCGGGTCGACTGCAAAGGCATGCACCGACGTCAGAACTCCCGAGCGGACAATAAAGGTACCGAGAATACTAAGGCTGAATGTCACCGAAGCTAAGATCAACGTCCAGACCATCAACTGCTGATGGCGCCTAGAAGCCACCATACTATGCAGCAAAGCTGTCCCCGTCAGCCAAGGCAACAATGATGCATTCTCAACTGGATCCCAGAACCACCATCCTCCCCAGCCTAACTCGTTGTAGGCCCACCATGAACCGACCAGTATCCCAAGCGTGAGAAATGCCCACGCAGATATCGCCCAAGGTTTACATAGTGTGACCCATTGGTTGTCATACGGTTTTTGCATCAACGCCGCCAACGCAAACGCCAGTACAGTGGAATAACCAATGTAGCCAAGGTACAACAGCGGAGGATGAAAAATCAGCCCCACGTCCTGAAGCATAGGATTGAGATCGCGCCCCTGAGTTAACAAGGTTTGAGCGTAAACAAACGGATTTGAAGCGAGTAAGGTAAACCATGAAAACGCTGCAATAAACAATGTCATGATCCACAGAACATGGGCGATATATCGCCCATTAGAATGACGAATAAATGAAATCAAACCTGCCCACAAGTTGAGTGTAAACACCCAAAACAGCATGGAACCTTGATGGCCTCCCCACACAGCAGCCAGCTTGAAGAGTTGTGGTAGCTCAATATTAGAGTGAGTGGCAACGTACTCGAATTCAAATCGGTCAGAGGCAAACAAAATCGCCAGAACAATCAGACTCAACGAAGCCATTGCTGCGTTGAGCCTGACAGGCCATATCAGAGAGAGCGATGCGCCTTGATCAGAATAGTGCTGCCACGCCCAGACTGCGGCGCAAGCTAAACTCGAAACAGCAACCCATACCAGAGCAAAGTGTCCTATCTCTCCCCACATGCTTACACCACCGTCATCTGACCAGCGTATAGAATGAAGGTACGCAACATCAGTACCCCGACCAAACTCAGCGTTGTCACTATGAAGATGTAACTGCCGTTATGGCGTACTTCGTTTGGCGTGACGGCATTGAGAGTCAGCGGCAGTAACATCCCAATCAACACGACGCCAAACCAGAACCAGTTTGACCAGAAACCTCCCCCTATTGCATTCCAAGCCGCGACTTCATTTTGACCACCGCTGAATATCAGGCCAGTAAAGAAAGTCACCAACACAAACAGCTCGAATAACACAACCGGACGTTCAAACCCATGCACCCAACGAACACTCGGGCTGTGCGCCGATTCTTTGAATACGAGAATGCCGAACAACAAACATGCCGCTGCACCCGAAGAAAGGCTGGAAAACAGGAACAAGATCGGCAACACAGGGTTGTTCAGCATCGGGTAAGTTTTCAGTGCAGAGAGCAGAAACCCAGTGTAGGCCGCAAGCAATATCGCCAACACACCCAGAAACAACTCGACAGGATTGTTTATCTTACCGATTGTGATCAATACGCCATCAACCCAGTCCAATAGCCCACCCGGAAGTTTGCCTTCGCAGAACTGTATGATCTGGTGGCGGAAAATCACACCAATCCAAACGAATAAGACCGCCATATAAACTTGGAAGAGAATTACCCCCATCGACATGACTGAAGACGGATTGTAGTAGATCATAATCTTCCAGAACGACAGAGGTTTGGTGAGGTGGAAAATCAATATGGTCAAACCGGCAATAATGCCAAAGGGAGCCAGCCAAGCGACGGCTTTAAGAATGCCGTCATTAGCAGGGTCACCTTCAATTACGCGGCGTTTGAGATACAAGCCAATCATCACAGCCCCAGCGGACATTCCCGCAAGAAACAAGTAAATAGCGATGATCCAGTCCCAGACCAATGAATCGAAATGGAAAGCCGTTTCAATACCGTTCATCATGAAACCTCCCCTTTGTTGTGTGGGATTTTGTACAACTTAGGCTTGGTACCTAAGTGCGCTTTATCGCGATAGACCACATGGTTACTTAACACTTGACTGATTTGACTCTGCGGATCGTTGAGATCGCCAAACACCAAGGCTTTGGTCGGGCAAGATTCTACACAGGCGGGTAATTTGCCCTCGGCAAGATTGGTATCACGACAGAAATTGCACTTGTCTGCGGAATGGTCTTCGGGATTGAAAAAGCGCACTTGATAAGGGCACGCGGCAAGGCAGTAACCACAGCCGACACACTTGTCTTTATCCACATCGACAATGCCTGTCTTCTCATCTTTATATGCTGCGCCCGTCGGGCAAACATACACACAAGGTGGGTTTTCACAGTGCTGGCAAGATTTGCGGGTAAAGCGATATTCCACATCAGGAAATTCGCCTTGTGGCTCGCTACGAATGATTTCCAGTCTCGACACCCCTTCTGGTACCTTGTTGACCTCGCGACAAGCTTCAGTACAAGCGGTACAACCGATACAGGCGGTCTCATCGTGAATCATGCCATAGAGCTTATCATCCACCTGTTCGACATTTGCTAACGTCTTACGACTGCTGATCATCGCAGTCCCGGCTACGCCTGTGGTCATAATCAAGGCGCCAGCACCAGTTAAAAAATTTCGTCTAGAACAACTCATATCATTGCTCCTCTTTCAACTGATTGAAGTCTGAATGACAGTCGACACACAGCTTGATTTTCTGCTTGCGCTCCAAACCAAGGACTTTTGCTTTACTGGCATGAACATCATGACAGTTAGAGCAGGTGAGGTTTTTGGCATGCACATCATGTGTCCAGCTGTCTTCACGCAGATACTTCGGCTTATGACAATCAGTACACTGGCTATTGGCCTTCAAAATGGCGTCAGGGTCTAGGTAGGTTTTGTCTGTTCCCTGCTGAGATTGTGCAGATGAGTACTTGATGACTTGCGGAGCACCTTCACGGTGGTCAGGCCCGATGTTGCTATGACAGTTAGTACAATTCACTTCACGACCTAGAATCTCATGGGCATTTTCACCATGAGATTGCTGAAGTGATTCTTTGGAATCCTTATGACATTGAATACATTTGTAATCTTTGTCCCGGATAAGCGTAACTTCATGACGAGTCGAGCTTTCTTCGGCTGTAGGGGCAGAAGAATCAGCAGCAACGGCATGAAGAGAATAGCCATAGAGGCAGAATGCAAGAATGGTTTTCAGCATTATGACTATGGCCAACTTTATATTGCCCATTTTATCCTTTCCTTATTCCAGAACAGATTTTGAGCCACGCTCAAAATAAACAGTCTGGTCAAAACCAATGCCCTTTAGCGGTATTTAAATCACCACTAAATGAGATCAATTCTTATTTTTGGAAAAGCCACAACGCTATCGATTACATTTTACTCAGCCTACTCTTTAGTAGTAGATTTTTTGCACAAAACCTCGATCCTTATCACCTTATTTTATACATGGTTAATAACCATAAGTCATTGATGATAATGAATTTCATTATCCATACCCAACAACAAACCTACCCCTTTAGGGTTATTAAAAATCAACTTTGAGCCAGATCACTGACCTAAATTGATCTAAAGCAATGAAGGGTTATTCGTGAGTTTTTACAAATATTTCCTTTTATTACAATTTATTTCAGTTCTCCAATTCTTAATTTGGAATTAGCCAGTTCACAACGCTGCTAATAAAACAGAATTATGGAGATAGCACTGTGAATAAATTGCACTGGATACCAAAATCCGTTGCAGCAATAGTAATATTGGCGGGTACTATTATCAGTACCACCAGCGTTGCTGCATCTGATGAAAAAGGCCTTATCGATCCGCGAAATCAGGCCTATGAACAACATCACCCTGATCAGTACCAATCTTGGAAAGAAACATCAGAAAGCGACCATATTGAAGATGCTCTCGCCGATGACCCCAATATGGTCATCATGTGGGCAGGTTATGGCTTTGCCAAAGACTACAATAAAGCCCGCGGCCACTTTTATGCGATTGACGACGTGCGTCAAACACTGAGGACTGGCGCTCCAAGTGACGAAAAATCAGGCCCAATGCCGATGGCTTGCTGGAGTTGTAAAAGCCCGGATGTGGGCCGAGTGATCGATGAACGTGGCGAAGACGGCTATTTCGATGGCAAATGGGCACGACTTGGCGATCAGATCGTTAACCCGATTGGCTGTGCCGACTGCCATGATACCCGCAGTGAATCATTCAAAAATGGCGAACCTGCTTTAGCTATAACTAAGCCCTATGTAGAACGTGCTTTCCAAGCTATCGACAAACCTTTTGAAGAACAGTCACGCCTCGACCAACAAGCGACAGTCTGTGCCCAATGCCACGTCGAATACTACTTCACTGGGCCCAAAAAATCGGTCAAGTTCCCTTGGGATAAAGGCACCAACGTCGCAGCAATGGAAGAGTACTATGACTCTATTGGCTTCAAAGACTGGACGCATAAAGTATCGAAAGCACCGATGCTGAAAGCACAACACCCTGGCTATGAAACTTGGCGTGATGGCATTCATGGTAAGAACAAAGTCGCCTGTGTAGACTGCCATATGCCCAAAGTCACCAAGGAAGATGGCACCGTCTATACCGATCATAAAGTGGGTAACCCATTTGACCGCTTTGAAGACACCTGTGCCAACTGTCACACGCAAAGCAAAGATCAATTGAAGAATATCGTTTCATCGCGCAAAGCTCAGGTACTCAACATGAAGCTGACAGCAGAGAAGCAAATCGTCGCCGCACACTTTGAAGCTGGAGCAGCATGGAAAGCTGGCGCGACTGAAGATGAGATGAAAGACATTCTTCAAGATATTCGTCATGCTCAGTGGCGTTGGGACTACGCGATCGCCTCTCATGGTATTCACATGCATGCGCCAGAAGTGGCACTTGAAGTGTTAGGTACAGCGGTCGACCGTGCGGCAGATGCCCGTACAAAATTGGTTCGCTTACTCGCGACCAAAGGCGTGACAGAGCCCGTTGAACTGCCAGACATTTCGACTAAGGCCAAAGCCCAGCAGGCTCTTGGCATAGATATGGAAAAAATGAACAGCGACAAACAGCACTTCCTTAAAACGGTTGTGCCGGAGTGGGAAAAATCTGCCCAAAAACGCGAAGAGGCGACGTACTAGATACTCACTTCTAATAAAAAACCTCCCTGACACGGGAGGTTTTTGTTTTCAAGACGCGCCGTCGATTTATTCTCGGTCTAACATGGCTTTTGCTTGATTAAGCGAATGAATTACGGCAACTCGGTCGATATCCTGACGCTGAGAGTCCAACAGTTGAGTCCAAGTATCGATGGCCTCTTGATAGCGAAAGCTGATGAAATGGTCATTGGCAATTAAGGTCAGAGCCGTCACATTACGGGCATCCAACTCCAGCGCCTTTGCCAGTAGATGATTCACCTCATCAGTCATACGCTGAGATCGTTCGAAATAAAGCGCAGTCGCTTTGGCAGCAAACTGATTGGCGCTAGCTTCCGGACTTAGGCGAATCGCATAATCGAAACAAGTGAGTGCCGAGGAAAAGTCCTGTTTATTCAGATAACCGTGTCCCAGTTGAAACCACAACTCCGCCTGATTGGGATCCTGTTTAAGCTGATTCTGGATATCTTGCATCCACGCATCATGAGTTTGAGCAGAAAGCACAGGTTGTTGAGGTTGTGGCGCTTCGCCCCGTAGCAAAAAAAATACGGGGATTGAAATGACTAAACTGGTCACCAAGATACGCTTCATTTATCTGTTCTACTCACAAAGGAATAACTTCAATGATAGGCGGAATTATATCGTGTTAAGATAACGCTATCTTTGATCTCGCGGTAATAACCTTCATGAAAAACAAAGTCGTTCCTTCTCAGGAAACACAACAAGAAGCGATGAAAATCGCCAAAGCGACACAAAAGCCGGGCCAAACTAAAGAACAGACTAAATTGATTGCCCAGGGAATCGAAAAAGGCATAGCTCAGTACAAAAAGCAGCACAAAGATAAAGCTCGCCAAGCAGATAAAGCTAAGAAAAAAGCACAAAAAGCCAAGCAAACTCAACACTCTGCAATCGTCCAACCAGAAGCCGAAACAGTGACAACGGTAGAAGCGCAATCAAAAACCAATATGCTACCATGGGCATTATTAGCCCTCAGTTGGATTGGTTTTATTATTTATGTCACTCAAATTTAGTCAGCTATGCTTCATCGCTTTGCCGATTACTTTACTCGCAGGCTGCACAACCCCAATCTCTCAACTCAATAAGGATGCCAGCAGCGTCCAGATCAGAATGGACAGCAGTTTCGACCCTGCGAACTGTCAGTGGCAGGGCGATCTGACTGGCAGTGAAGGACACTGGTATACCTACCTGTTCTACCCTAACGATGTCATGGTTCAGGGAGCGGTTAATCAGATAAAAAATCGCGCCAGTCAACTTGGCGCGAATACCGTTTATATGACGTCGCCACAAGACTTCACGACATCTTTTACCATACTGGGTAGTGCCTATAACTGCCCAACAGGCCGTTAGGCACAAAACCCTAGACTAGCGGCAATGTCCGCTTCTCTGTCTAATACCCACTGGCTGTCAAAAGGCCCCCAGTCAGACAACTGATAATACCCATCGTTGTGTCTGCGGCCATCCTGAATGAACATCAGTTCGATGCCAATACCAGGCAGAGCTTTGATTACGTCTTGAATCGTCCGGCGTGGCCAGCCCGTTTTCTCAATCAGTTTTGGCACATTCGGCCTATCGAGATTTTGGACCAGTAATGCTAAATATAAGCGCCTTGCAAAAACAGGACTCAATTCCATTGATACCTCCTATAAATTTCTAAAGTCATTATTTCTGTTTTGCTATGCGGTGTGTTGCGTTTGATCAATAACTCATCGATCCTCAACTTTTGAAACACATTTTTTTTGTCAGATGAAATATATCTGAGACACTTTTGTCTCTGATTACAGTTCCTGCTAGGATGCCAAAAAGCTTCTAATAACTTTATATAAGTCACTCTCAAAGGTTTAACTATGACAATCACCATGTACGGAATTCCGAACTGCGATACCATCAAAAAAGCCAAAAAATGGCTGGAAGCAGAAGGTGTGGAATTCCAATTCCATGACTACCGTAAACAGGGCGTTGATAAACAAATGGTTGAAACATTTTGCCAGCAACTAGGCTGGGAAAATGTGCTTAACAAACGCGGCACGACTTTTCGTCAGCTAACTCAGGAACAGAAAGACAACTTAAACGAAGCCAACGCCATCGAGCTACTGGTAGAGCAGCCAGCGATGATCAAGCGCCCGATCTTAGTCTCTGGTGATGACTACCATCTTGGCTTTAAAGCCGATCAATACTCAGCCATTTTCTCTTAAGCAAAAGGAATTCAAGGATGACAGACAGCCCTACTTTGGCGCTTGCAAAAGACTTAATTAGCCGCCAATCGGTAACACCTGTGGATGCAGGTTGTCAGGATGTGATGATTGAACGCCTGAAAGCTTTAGGATTTGAAATTGAAGTGATGGTGTTTGAAGACACCACAAACTTCTGGGCACGTCGTGGCACAGAAGCACCGCTGTTTGCGTTTGCCGGCCACACCGACGTCGTGCCAGCGGGCAATGTCGAGCTATGGGATACGCCTCCATTCGAACCGACTATGGTTGACGGCTATCTACATGGTCGCGGAGCCGCCGACATGAAAGGCTCTCTAGCAAGTATGATTGTTGCCGTTGAGCAGTTCATTGCCGAAAACCCTGACCATAAAGGTTCAATTGGCTTTCTGATTACTTCAGACGAAGAAGGCCCATTTATCAATGGTACAGTCCGTGTTGTCGAAACCCTAATGGCGCGCGACGAAAACATCGATATGTGTATTGTCGGCGAGCCATCAAGTACTGAACTCGTCGGTGACGTAGTGAAAAATGGTCGTCGAGGTTCTATCACCGGAGACTTAACCGTTAAAGGTATTCAAGGTCATGTAGCTTACCCGCATTTAGCTAAGAACCCCGTTCACCAGTCACTGATGGCGATTCATGAATTGGCATCAACCGAGTGGGACAAAGGCAATGACTACTTCCCACCTACCAGCTTCCAGATCCCAAATGTGCATGCGGGAACCGGTGCATCTAACGTGATCCCTGGCGAGTTCAATGTTCAGTTTAACCTGCGTTTCAGCACCGAGCTTAACAACGACATAATCGTTAAACGTGTCACTGATACTCTTGATAAACACGACTTAGACTACGAGCTTAAGTGGACCTTCAACGGCGACCCATTCCTGACAGATACAGGAGCACTTCTCGACGCTGTGGTTGATGCCGTTGATACCGTCAATCAAACCAAACCAGCCCTACTCACCACCGGAGGTACATCCGATGGCCGCTTTATCGCCCGTATGGGTGGCCAGGTAGTCGAGTTAGGCCCCGTTAACGCGACCATCCATAAAGTGAACGAGTGCGTGAAAGTGGACGACCTTGAGAAACTGACCAAGATGTATCAGAAAACTCTGGAGAATCTTCTGGCGTGAACATGACCCCTGAGCAGCTGACTGGCAAAGTTTCAACTCACCTGACTGACACTATGTTTGGTCAGAAGGTTTTCGCCGTTCACCCTAATGTCGAAAACGATTTACAAGCTTTGCGACAAGCTGCTGCTCAGGCTGGTTTCAATCTCAATATTGCCAGCGGTTTCCGCGATTTTGAGCGCCAGAAAGCCATCTGGAACAGAAAGATGGCTGGTCAAACAGCCATTCTTGATCAAAACAGCCAACCTCTAGATAGACAACGACTTTCTGATTCAGAAAAGATTATGGCTATCTTACGTTGGTCTGCACTTCCGGGTGCCAGCCGACATCATTGGGGATGTGACTTCGATGTATTTGATCGCAGCAGTCTACCTCAAGACATCCAGTTGCAGCTTGAGCCATGGGAATACCTAACAGGCCACCAAGCAGATTTTTATCGCTGGCTCAGGGAGTCTCTGACTGAATTTGGTTTCTTTTTTCCATATGCAAAAGATCAGGGCGGTGTCGCAGCAGAGCCATGGCACATTAGTCATAATGCAACCGCATCGTCTTGTTTATCCCAGCTTAGTCTGGAGACACTTCAAAAAGAGCTGATAAACAGTGGAATACAGGGTGAGGAAGTGGTGTTGTCGAATCTCGAAACGATCTACAATCAATTTGTCACCAATATCTCCAATGAGGTGGATTAATGGAACTACTCACCAATCCTTGGGTGATCATCTTTATCGTCTTGAGTGTCATCATAGGTAATATTGCTGCACTGAAGTACACAGCCAAAATGAAGTTTGGACAAACGGACAAAAAAGCTCGCTCTCAGGACGAAGAATCCACAGAGCAAGAGGAAAAAAAAGACCCGTAATAACACGGGTCTTTTTCATTTAAGATGCACTATTTGATGTGATCCCAAGAAATATTGGAGACAATTCGGCATTCATCGCACTTAAAGTGGAAAATGTCATGCAGTGGTTCATCCAATAACCACTCTCCACCGCACTTAGGGCATTTACGCTGTTTTTCATCTGTCAGACTTTTGCCACCAACTCGGTACTGATAGTAATAGGTTGGAATTTCCGTCACATACTCGATTCGACCACGCAAATCCCAGCCACGCTTGAAAAGGACACTGTCGGCATCACAAATTTCATGTAATGCCGCATGCTCTGCTCGGCAAGCACCAGCCATCTGGATTTCATCGCACGCCTGCCACTCAGTCTGCCATTTGATGACCGCTTTATGGTCGCCATTGAGTGTCGGGCCATTACGATAAAGAGGAATTGGTAACAAGCTTTCACCACTGCGCAAAGGCGAACAGGTATGCACATATGTGGTGTAGAGCACTTGCCATTCTGGTGTGGTTTCTTCTGCCGCTTGCTCTGAATTCAAATCTTGTCCAAGTAAACGGGCTTTCGGTGCCAGTAAGCACACCTCTGCCAAACGTTCGATGCAGACGTTAACAAAATCCGAATGATATTTAGGGTGCAAACTTTCCTGCTCTGGGCACACTACACGAACAAAAAATTCCCCTTCCCCCATCACGATAGGGAACTCACGTCCAAGTACCTGACCGTTATAACGCAACGCATCCATCAGGCCATTAATCGCTTTATCGACAGCAGAAATAGTGGTGTTATCAAAACACTCAAATTGTAATTCAACAACGTAAGCCATAAGTCTAATTCACTACATGACCAATTAGAAATAAACGTATTATAGAAGAAATTCTTACTCGCTTTTCCATATATTCCATATTTGACACCTGTAATATTTACTACTAGTTATATACATATAGTGTAAAGTAGATAGGTTATTTAGTACATGTATAACGTCTTATTAATTGAAAAAACGAAGTGCCTCCTCTTCGATACAGACATCGTTCAACCGCCTCTGCTATCATTTCGTTTTTGCCTTGACCACTTACACAATAAATCACTTAACTACCAAAAATCTCAGCTAGCAAATTTAAAGTATTTTTATGAGTTTTGGCTAGAAAAGTGGGGATGTACTTTAGATTATTCTTTTCATAGACTTGACTACTCTTCGAGCGCTATCTCTGAGCTAACATCGCAGCTGCCCGAATATTGGATATATCTAACTAATAATCGTATTTTGGCAGTAAACCTTTATAAGTTGCCATCAGAAATCACTCATCATGAAACTATCACTAAGATGCAAACCTGCGCACAACAATATAAAACAGCTTGTCGCTTTATCAAATTTCTCATTCATACTTATATTACCTATCACTACACAGGTAAGACAACCAGTGAACTTGAAAAAATTGAAAGGTTTTTACTTGGAAAGCTGGAAACAGAATCAAAAAAATATTCTCATTATACGGAGACTACAAGTGACAGTAATGACTTGAGAAGTTTAACTAACGAACAACTTGTAAGTTTCTCAGCACTTTTCAAACCTACGCCATTAGTAAACGATGAAATATTTACCAAGCAGAATTACATTGAGTATCGAAATTATATTTTATTTATTCTTATAAATCTGTATGGATTACGGATCGGTGAAGCCTTATTGTTAGAAGAAACCTCATTTAAATCCAATATACATAAAAATAAATTTTACATGTATATCTCAAATCTTGATAATCATGAAGACCCACGAATACGCAGGCCGAGCATAAAAAACAATTACAGTATTCGAACATTGGAAATAAGTGAACAAGTTTTTTATCTAATTAAGCATTTTTATGAACGCGTAAAGGAACATAGTAACTACGGCTTTCTATTTACGTCATCACAAAAAAATGGAAAACCGCTCTCTTACGATGCTGTGAATAAAATTTTTAAAAAAAAAGCGGATATATTTAAAAAACAGTACCCAGAGTATTTTGATCCGAAGAATGCGGACGTAATCACTCAGCTTTCTCCACATATATTTCGGCACACATGGGCATACCGAACACTAGGAATTTGTTTTAATTCCGAAGTTGCCTTTTTTACTAAGGCAGGAGCAGTTGACACCAAAGGCGTCATGGAATCAGCTAAGGATAAACTCAGAGCGTTGGGTGGCTGGTCGGCAAAATCCGAGATGCCTAATCATTATGCGAGACGTTTTATCGCAGAAAAAGCAAATACCGCTAACTTGGCACTTAATGATCAATATAGAGACGAGGTAGTAAACCTTCCATCACTCCATTAGAAAAATTTAGTTATAAGCCTAGCAATTTCTGTTCAAAGATAAAAGGAATAAATTAATGGTAGATAAACTCACGATTGAAGAAATTTCTTTATTCAAAATCACAAAGAAACAGAAAGATTTTAATTCTACACTAAAAATTCCTAGAAGACTTCAAGTCACGACAGATAATCCATTTGATGAAATTAATGTTGTTACATCTGAAAATTCATGGATATATCGTTACAGTGGTAAAAAAGTTAATTTGAATTTTACTAAATTCCCTTCTGAAATAACCAACCTACTAAAGTATTACGTTTTTGAAAGCGCACAAAATGGTTCTATTTTCTTTTCCGAAAATCTTTATCGCCTAAAAATAATCAATTCTCTTAAATTGTCTTTTTCATCATATAAAAATTGGCTTAAAGCTAACGTTGATATCGTCCACCCAATGCAATGGAACCAAGTAAGGGGGTTTACACAGTTTCTTTGCCGTATAGAACTGCCAGGCTTTAAAGATGAAGATAGAGAATCACTACTTGATATTCCTCCGCCAAATTCTAGCGGTAGATATCTGGTTTATCAAAATATAGAAAATGCATTTCCCCAATCAACCAAAACTTTAATAGTTAACGGTATAATGGATGCTAGCTCATTTATTAGCTCCCTCAAACCAGAACAATTATACAACCCATTAATTATTTCAGATGAAGAATTACAGGATTGGTGTATTTTTAGCATTTTGTATTTTACAGGACTACGCCCCGTACAATTGTCAAAAATATCGGTAGACGATATTCATCAAGACACCATAGATAGTAACACAGGACTAGTGCGTTATAGTTTATCGATGCCATATGCAAAAAAGCAAAAAGTCACAAAAAAACGTGCTTGTATTGCGCTTCCTACTGAATTTGGTGTTTTTTTTGAATCTTACATTAAGCGCTACAAACTATGTACTGAGTCACCATTATTACCAATAAAATCATCAGTACATAGATTAATCAAACTCATCATTAAGCGTACCCTATTTCGTATTCAACCCAAAAAAATTCAAAAAAAAATCACAAATGGCGAATTTTTACAGCCCTACCTTACCCCTATAGATTTTCGTCATAACATCGGTCATTCAATGGCTATGAGTGGAGCGAGCGCCGACGAAATAGCCTACATACTCGGACATGCAAAAACTAATGCGGCATCTTATTACATACTTGCTACTCCTCAATTGGCAATTATAAAGAATAATGCTCTCGGAACAAATAATGCATGGGAAAATATGATCAATCTCCTTATGACAGACTACATAATTGATATAAATAACTGGGATGGTAAAAAAGTTAGCGGTATAGTAAATGGAAAACTGCACTTACATATTGGAGGATGCCGGAAAAAATCAAACTGTCACCTGGCAAAAGTTCGCTCATGCTATGGATGTTTTTATTTTCATCCTTCTTCTGATTCAGAAAAACATATCAATGTTATTAAATCACTTGAAAGCGAGATATTGAACACTATCGAGATTTCAGAAAAATCTGGAAATAGCAGAAACCCTATATCTGAAAGCATGCTAAAAACAAGAATACAAATTCAGATTATAATTAATCGCATAAATGGGAGAAAACTGTAATGCAAGAGGCTATTAATAATCTGAAAATATTCATATATGATCAAAAATCTTATTTTAAGCTCACTATACAACCAATTGTTGAATTCAACTGGGATGGGCAAGGTTATAAAGACAAAAGATTAAACCAGAAATGGGTAGCTGAAAGTCAGTACTCCTCAGGGCTTTTTTCTTGTGATAATAGAGTATCCCTAAACTTCACCACTATCTCAACCAAAGCAAGAAAAGGAGTTTACCTTCCGGGTGAAAGCAAAGTCTTACCTAAAAAAATAAATATGAATCAAGAGTTTATTGATTTTTCCAAAGCATTATTGTTGAAGATAAACTATACCCAAAGAACATCAATCAAAACTCTAAAAGAAAGCACACTAGGGCTAATCAAGCTCATCTATATACGAATGTTTATTAACGGAGATAGCAATCCTAAGGTGATGAATATTAGTAGTGAAATAATTCAGCAGGCAATGGATGCTAAAGAATTAGGCGGAAAAGGGGCTGATACTGTCCAATCCTCTATGTGCTCTTTAATTAATCATATCAACCGCCTTGGCGTAACATTAACCCCTCTATTTTATACTCCTACGGTTAAAAAAAAGCACACAAATGAATACACAAAACTTTCTCAAATACACAACAACTCAAACTTTCACGACTGTGAGTTCGCTAATGAGCTAGATGAAGATGAAGATAGAAAACTTCTTACTATTCAGACTTTTTTGAATTTAGTAGCAGCTAGAAAATTAGTTAAAACTGATGGTGAGAAAATCCTGTTAAACCTCACAATGTTATTGTTGGTAACGGGCTTTCGCTTCGGTGAGGCAAGAGCTATACGCAAAGATTCCTTAAAACGTCTTGAGGTTGACGATGATAAGGTTGTTGAAATCCTTCAAGATAAAGGGCTAAGAACTTACTATCTGGGAATTGAGTACATTGGAGAAAAAAAAGCGGGACAACGCGTGCACTGGATTGAGCCCCTAGCTATTCCTCTAGTCGAGACAATTTTTAACGACACCCTAAAATTAACCCAAAACTTAAGACGAATTTATTCTGATTTCAGACGCACTGGAGTTAAAAACCTTTTACCTCTGTCACTTAAAGATAAAGAAAACATTGAGCTTGGTGATCTTATCAAACACGTTACCATCGGAGCTTCACCATATTGTAGACAGCGAGAAAATATACAGCGAAATTTCAGATCATTTGGACTACACCCCTTTCATAGGGGTTACGCTAAAGTCCTTTATCACACACCTGATGTCAATGCATATTTGCAAACGGTCGCGTCAAAATCACCGCACATTAACGCCAAGGACTTTTCTTTCAACTTTAATGACACATCAACAGGAGAAATAATAAACATTCCTTATGAAGAGCTCCTATTTATTGCACCGCTAGGTTCACTAACAACAGGGACAAAGCTTTACTATCCAACGATAGCGACCCCTATAAGCTTTCAAGCTATAAACAATTTTTTGGCTGGGAAAAACACACTGTTTAGAACCTACGGATTGATAGAAGAAAATGGTGAATTCTCGCGAATGACAACTCATATACCTCGACACAATATAAATACTTTCCTTGCTATCGCAGGTATTAATGATCACTTGCAAGCAGCAATGATGGGACGCGTAGATATAAATCAAAATGATAAATATCAACATCTTGCAATAGAAGAAAGAGCAAAAGCTAATGATATTATTCCTTATGAGCAAAGAATAGATATTCGAAACGAAATAAATAATAAAACCCAAAATCTTAGCCCAATTGATAAAATAGAAGCGACTGGTGTTATTCACATTAACCCAAAGTTAAAGGCTCATAATGGGCTAAACCAAAACTTTCACACATTCACCACTCACAAAGATACAATTAATTTCTTCGAAGATATGATTAATTCAGATATTGACGACATTACTGCCGGTCTAACCAAAGCCTACAGATTAGAGCCTTCAAAACCCCAAAAAAAAGCATTATTACACTGCCATACCACTCTACATGCTCTCGATTTTGGTAGTTGTATGAGAAAAATAGAACTATGGTCATGTCCATATAATCACAAATGCCAGGATGGCAGGCCATGCCCGTATTTCACTCTTACCGGCCGGGCTGATGAGCCGGAAAAGTTAGAAGCAAAGATTCAGACAAATATGCGCACCATCAAAGAACTGCAGGAATTAGCTCTCCGGAGAGTGATCACTCCTTTGGAGTTAACCGAATTGACTGAAGACTTGAATTTGGTCACTCTAAATCTTGATCGTTTATCCAAGCTTTCGGCTAGTCTTGAATTCCCTAAACAACCGATTAATTTAATCGCCTTTGACGACCATAAGCAACCAAAGACCCTAGCTACAATTTTTGCCTACGAACACCGAAAACTGGAAAAACAAAAATCAAAAGGGGAAAATAAAAATGTCTAAATTAAAGGGGAAAGATCTCGATAAAGCGATCGAAGCAGAACTAAAAAAAATGATTGAAGAAGGATTCGAACAATCCCCCATCAGTAATAAATATCTTTATGATAGATTGATAAACAAGAAGATTATTACTGGTGCTATTAGTACTCTTACAAATAGAAAACAGTTAATTGAAGAATACAAAACAATACAACAGGCTAACGTAGGTGGTGTATTTGGTGAAAGTTTACGCTCTGGTTCAACCAAGAGCCGTAACGAACTCATAAAAACAAATGCCAAACTTCGCGAAGATATTAAAAAAGCGGAAAAACAGCTAGCAGATAATACAAAGTCACTTATAGCAATGGCAAAACATATCAAATTTAATGGTTTTGCAAAGGATATTGAAAGGTCTATGTCACCATATTTGATTAGAGAGTTAAATAAGAGCAATGAACATAGCTGATTTGGTCAATATAAAAGTAGCTGGGATAGATAGGCAATATGGCTTTTCTCTACTGCTACCCAACGATCAGATGCTTAATGTTATGACGACTTATGTAAAGTCAATACCTTCGATGAAATCCAGCAATCCACCTTGATAGAGAAAATTCTCCATCCACGTTATTTTCATTAGGCCGTAACTATCGTGATGAGCGCGTGAAAAGTTGTAAACACTATACCCTGAGCGACCTGAACCGCCTGCTGCCACATCCCGGGATATAGCTAGCATTTCACCATCAATGCATTCCTCAGATGTCATCATCTTCGAGTGTGGGCTAGTGCCTGGGGGTTGGCGAAACAAAGCTAGTGTGTTTGGAAGCCAAGTTAACAAGTCACTGGGAAAGTCACTCTGATACAGCGCTAGCATCTCTGTACCATTGGGGAGGGTTCGCTGATCAATCTCAACAATCGATAAAAAACCATTATTTTTGTAAAAAACAAATCGCTGATTAAAGTTAGAGGTATCAACAATTTGTCCAAGTTCTGAAACACCAGAAGGAAGTGCTGCTGGGTCCAAAATTTTAGGTAGTGATGGAGACAAAGGGTATGACTTCATTACAACTTCTCTTTGATGATTTTCAGTGCACCACATGCCTTGTATTCATCCAAGTTGACTGTTCGTCTCTCGAAGTTGAGCAACTCTACTGCGCCAGATTTGTTATCAGTGCCTTCAATTAAGTTTTTCGTCAACCCATCACCTGTAAAGTGCTCGTTGTTACCTATGGCTGCATGCATTCTCATTCTATTTAACATTAAGGACGTCGTTTCTTGGTCAGTATTTTTAATCGCCAAGAAATGTCTAAATGATTCCTCATCTGAAGACCACCTTAATATACCTTGTTGTATAGCCTCTCCCACCGATGAAGCATAACGAGCTTGAAATTCATCATTCATAGTATTCGTCACAAAGTCTTTGTTAAACAATTGAGGAAATTCTCGAACAGCAAAGTTGCCTACATTTGAGAAAGTGGCTGATACACTTTCAATATTAGTGATTGTTGCGGCTTTGTTTACATCAACTGCGATTAACGCATACTCTGCGTTTTGATTTAACTCAAGTCCAAGCTTACCTGCGATGAGCTTGGGGTCAGTGTCAGAGTCTTCTATTTGATCGAATGTCGTGGTCCAGTACTGTGCTCCTTCTCCTGTCTGTCCTGACATTTCACGCCCTAGCATTCCCGCCCCCCCAGTATCATCGTTTCGAAGAAACCTACTCTCCATAAACCTCAGTTGATAACGTTCGTTCGAAACAGAGCCGGACTCTGCCATGCTCTTAAGTTCCAAGTCATTGTATTTAGGCGCATAACCTTCTTCATTGATCGCCTTTTTCATGGCATATAGACGGTAACCGACACCGCGCAATGAAAATGGTTCAAGACCTTGCTTTTGCGTGAGGGTATAAAACTCAGCTTCCCGTCTATCTACTTTGTCACCTAGGACACAGATATCATCCTGAGCAGACTCAAATGATTCAGTGTCCACATAGCTACTCTCATCGTTGACTCTGTACATAGTTTGTCGAAGTAGAGGCAATAACCGCGCTTTCAAACGAGGAGGTAAACTATTCCAGCCAATTCTTTCTACCAACGCTAATAATGAGCTGATGCTTTCAGCGGAAACAGTGCCTAACATAGTATTTATCCAGCGCTCCAACTGATAGATATCTCTCTCTGCTCTTTGCTCCCCATCAGTGCGAGGATAGGTGATGATACTTGTCACCACTGCGCCTCCATACTGTATTTTATAATGCCTTCTTTTTGTTGTACGACCTTGTCATCTTCGTCATGGTTGTAGAGTTCATCTATATCATGCCACATACCTTGAGTATACATATGAGGCTGTTCGATAACGGTAATAGTTGACAGCAGTTTAGCTAGGGCGTTTTCAATATCTACTTTCCCGCTTTCAATTTGTTGCTGGAGACAGGTCATTAAAACGGATAAATCACCTGAGGCAATTTTTGGATGTGAAGATTTAATTGCCGTAAGTGTGTCTAGACCGCAAGAGGTCAATTTCACTTCATCTGAATGGCTGTCTAGCTCGATCATTCTAAGCTTAACTAGGTCTGATAACACGGAAGGCAAAGATGAAGGACGTCCAATAGTGAAAAGGTCCAGATTCTCTAAAAGGGATGAAAATGACATCCCGGAGAACTCTTGTGGAGAGAAGCTCAGCGAGAACTGTCGCGATGCCAACGCAGAGCAAAGTGCAGAAATTTCATCTTGTGTATTGAATTCACGTTCTTCACTTTCAAATAACTGCAACCATCCAGGGTCTTGCAGTGCATACATATTAAAGGACAGCTTGATTTCGGCTTTGACATTGACCAGCTCGATGGTGATGTTTTGTATCGTAGCCTCTCCGATGCCGTTTGCTTTACCGAGTGAATCAATCAACGACACAAGGTTGATGGCATCATTTTGTTGCCCAAAACGGGTTGTCGCAAGCAATGTAGCAAATTTAGGAATATCGTCACTGGAAATTGTTAAACGAATATCGTCGTGTGCACTATTTTTCACTAGAAATCTCCCATGTAGAGGGCTTGAAGAATACGCATTGTTGTCGCAGGCTCCAGCTTATGATTTTTATGCGCATAACGTATGACTTCCATGGTTGATACGCCGGGAGCTGGTAAGATTATGTCTGAACTTTCGGATGGATGTACAAATCGCCATTTCCCCGGGTCTCCCGCGATGGACATCGTTCCAGTTTTCTCTCTTGCTGACGCAAGCTTGCCTAGTAATGTCGTGATACTATCTTTGCAGGTGCCAGTAAGCTTTCCATTTATTTCGCGCCCTGCGGCTGTTAATACAACTTTTGGCTCGCCTTTGTCGATGATTTGATGCTTTTGCATCGCATCGCGAAGCAATATATCTAAAATGCCCAGCCGAACACGTCCCATTGCTTCCGGCCGTATTTTGCATTCTTGAGGACTAATGAGTTCATGTTCTAAAAGCCTTTGCTTGAGTTGTTTGTCTTCGTTACTGCCTTCTATGTCACGACAAAGTGCGGTGATAATTGTATCGGCTAACTCTCGGAACAACTCCGCCCTGACTACGTTATGATTTATCTTTTCGCGTGTGGTGCGGTATTCACAGATCGCGGCTTGCCGCTCTCTTTCTCCTAATAATGCTACTTTCTTATCCAATTGAGCGACACTTTGCAGGTCAAACGCTTCCGATATTGTTTCCTTGGTCATTGCGCCCAATCGCACTCTAGTCATCTTGTTCTGAACATCCGGCATATCGCGAAACTGCATGTACAAATGCCACGCGATAGTTTCTCCAACGTAGTCAGCATCTGTGGCGAGAATAATTTCATCCACCATAGGTGCTTGCTCTGTGATACTAGAAAGGAGCAAACCAGCATGTTCACGAAGCTTAAAACGAGGTTTAAACCCTGATTTAAATAAATATTCCAGTGACCTTGATGATTCTTCATATTCAGTGATGGAGCCTTGGGTGTCCAAGACCAGGTATTCTTGTCCTAGATACTCTGATAGCACCTTCTTTTTGCCTGCTGCTTCGATTATAACGAGTCGCTTTGGAAATAGACGTGTACATCTACGTAAACCTCCAGGCTCATGTTCTGCATGTCCAAGGTAGTATCCTAGACTACGTGCTGAACTGCGTTTTTCTTGAATAGGAAGTTGCTTGGATGACCCGACCCCGTATGTTTTCTCACAGATAAAAGCCACAAAACAGTCTTGAGCTCTGGAAACTGCCACGTTGAGTAAAAAAGGCTGTTCGTCAAAATAAGGAGTACCATTTTCGCTCGCACCATGAACGCCACTGAATATGACTATGGGTTTTTCTGCACCTTGGAGGGAGTCGACGGTCCCAATAACCATGTCTTCTACCTCACATTTATCGAGCCCCTCCATTTCAACAGATGGGGCTGTCACATGTTCAATGAGTGTTTTCTTTAACTGCTCGGCTTGCGCCTTAAAAGGGGTGACAATAGCAATCAGTTCTGAAGCAGTTCGCACAGGTTTATTCTTTTTCTGGTCTTTCTCTCGATAGAAATGAAATATTTCTTCCCATTTTTTCAATATAAACTCAGCGATCAGCTTTGCCTCCCCAACACTGTATCTTGATGTACCTTTTCGAGCATTTTTGAAGTCTGAATTGACCCATGAAAAAGAGTGTAAGGGCCCCCGCTCTTTACTGTTATGAGGTAAGAACATGAGCTTGTTGTCATAAACCACCTCATTGCAAAACTGGATGATGTTGGTTTGGCAACGGTAATGTCCCCTTAGCATGAGACCATGTCCTTGATGCGAGAAACGAGACGCTCGGCGCATAATACTTAGCATACTTCCGCGTCCCGTTGTCATATTGTATGCGTAAGCATGCATGAACTCTTTGTTAGAGTAACCATGCGTGGAATAAGCATATGCTTCATCACCCAATGAAACATCTGTTATTACTGGCTGGAGCTGATCGACATCTCCGACGACAAGTGCATTTTTTGCCAGTGAGAGTAAAGGCATTGCGAGGCGCTGTTGTGCTTGTCCACTTTCATCCATGATTAGTAAGTCGGCCTGGCCGAGGAGGAAATGCTGCTTTGAAGCAGCGCTTGCTTTTTGTAGTGCAAATAACCTCGGGGCTGTGTTGAGTGTTGCGACGAGGCAAGGCGTCAACATCGATAATCGTCGTAACCCTTGTTCCACATTGGCTTCTGTACGAGATATCAGGAGTGATGAAGAGCTCTCAGAAAGATATACACCTTCCCAATATCTAGCCGCTAGGTGAAAGGCTTCAGGACGTAAGGTGACATCGAGTAATCGATCAAAGAGTAAAGTGAAAGCGTCATCACATAGGAGGTTAAAGTCCCTATCTGGCAGAGAGGATAGGATAATCGCGTTATCTGAGATTCGTTCACGAAGTACCTCAGATAATACGTCTACCTGTGCTTTTCTATCGTTTCCACATATTGTTAGCAGTTTACCCGCCGTTTGATGAGCTTGCTCCCTGCTGCTGTGGGCCTCTTGAGCCTGAATATCGGGTACAAGATTGTATACTTTACACACTTTGTATAACCAGTTGATATCTCTCTTATGACGAGGGAGTGCCTTAAGTAAAGACACAATTGCTTCACAAACTACAGATAGCTTTTTATGGCATGCATCAACGATCTTTTCGTGCATATCATCAAAGTCTTCTTGAAAAAAAGCACATGCATGCTCTTGGTATGTTGACTTCAAGCTTGCTAACTGTTCGTATTCAGAGAGCGGAGCATCTTTACCTTGCCAACAAAAAACGGATGGCTCGTCGTTTTTGCTTATTGCCCCAAGAACGTAATCATTATCACGCCCACTTTCATTTATTTTTTCCCTTTCAGAAGATGAAGGAAAGTAAGTGCCATAACTTTCAGCGTGCGGTATCCAACGTTTAAAGTGCAAAAGGCATGAGTCGGGATTTTCATCCCCTTGATAAAGGACTTTAGGAAACGCGCCAATTACATTTGTCACTGATTGGTTAGTGGCGCCTACGGCTATTGTTATCGGGCAGGGCTTGCGTTGCCAAGCCGCAAGAACCCATTGGTTGGCAACCACCGCCTTCAACATTGCTGTTTTCCCTGACCCGGGAGGGCCATTTACCGCGAGAGCATCACCAGCAAGGCACTGAGACAACTTATGGACAACGAGGCGTTGAGAGTTGTCCAAAGCGAACATTTCTCTATCTGTTCTTGATGCAAGGCTCTCTGAAAGCTGTTCATCCATGTGTCCCAATAGATAGTCAGGGTGGGTCAATATATCTTCTGCTAGCGTATCGTCTTGGGTGGGGGATGTTGGTTTCCCTTGCTCATGAGCGGATATCGCGGCAAGAAGCGGACTCTGTTGATTAGACGCATCTAACGATTCATATAACTCCAAGACGGCTTTTATTGAGCTCGTATCTCCAGCAGAAAATGATGCTATAGCTACGTCAAGGCGACATTCCGTATCAATACGCTTGGCAAGATAAGGCGCTAAATCGTCAATAGAGACTCCAGTTGTCGCTTGGCAGATCCGCTCACCATGATCATGCCATTTTGACCAGCTATCTGTCTCTGGTGGTGGATTTTTTAATCGAAACTGGGTGTATTGTTCGGCATCACCAAGCACTCGATCAGGTGTTGGTTTCTCTTTATGGCGAAGATAAGAGGAGTTAAACAAAATCGGTAGTGTCAGTGCTGGTTTTAGAGAACAAAAACTGGCGTCTGTATCTAGACGATCTATGGTTGTTGGAATTGCTAGAAAAGGAATCGCCTCATTCAGATCTTCCATGAACAGCTGATAGACAATATAGATAGGTGGTTTAGACGAATATTGGTTCTTTGCTGTTGTTTTTTTTATAAACTCTTCCAGCAGTCTCGGCTCATCTGGTAGGTTGAATACACCGTGAACTTCAATCTCTTTTGCAAGAACATCTTTATGTCTTGTGCCTTTCAATATCTGTAAATCTTCAAACTTGGGAAGCGTACATAGGTTTTTAAGCAGATTAAGGTATCTGTGTTTTTTCATGATTACTGGCCTATGTCTACTCTTGAAAATTGGGCAATATAGTTTTTACCTCGGAACTGTTTTGTTACAACAGTAAATCTCACTTCCTTTTGATTAAGGATTGACTTAAAAGGTATTTTTTCTTTTTCTCTCAGCGTGTAGCTGATCTCACTATTAACAGCAGGACCACTACTTTCTGACTTGGTTACTTTGAACATGAGCGTGTTTTCTTTCTCTTTGTGTTGCCCAATGTACTTAAGTTCAGAATACTGAGTTTGATTGCTCGAAATTCTATTTTCATCTAAGTCAGAGCATGCCAAAACATACTTCCTCGCTTTTCGGTCTAGGCTGATTTGAAACGATGTAGAAAGCTCTTCGTCTTCTTTCAGGTGGAAAATTCCTTTCTTGGAAAGAAGCGACGCGGAGAGAGGCAACAAAAAATAGACGGCAGAGTCAACCGATACAGCTGCTAGAGCACCGCCATGGTAGTAAAAGGAAGAAAGATCACAGAGCTCTACCGATGGACTGGGCTGCATTGCAGACCAGTTCCTTATTACATGAGTACTTTTTGAAGTGATTGTTTCAGCGAGTTTTAATCCACTCACTAAGTTTTCCATGTTATGGATCTCAGCGATTTTCCACTCAAGACCTTTTCCTGAAGGTGGTTTATGGCTGATGAGTGTAAGCTCTATTTGTTTTCGTTTTTGAATGCGTGCAATACCAAATCGATGAAGTTCACTCATATGAATACGGAAGGCAAAGGTGTTTGCCTGTACTTTCTGTGTGAAGAGGGCGTAATCGGGTAAGTCCTTTGAAAAGCCAATTGAATAAAAAGTCCCTTTTATTTCTGTGCCTTCATTACGCGAGAGCCCGATTAGTAGGCTTAACTTATCCGGTGAGAATTTGATGGGTACTTCATGCTGAGATGCTGCTGAAGTGAGTTCGATATCTGCAGGGATCTTCAGCTTTGAAAGCATGGTTAATTTGACACCACCTAAACCGAGCACTTCTATTTGGTACATCGATTGGGCTTGCTCTAATGCTCCCTCACTTGATACAGCGGATATTTTTCCTGTTAGTGACAGCTCAGGAGGTACGTCAAAGTTCATAAGATTCAACTGAAGATTGTCGCCATCTTCGAGGATATCCACGTTTAAGAAAATGGGATGTGTGCTAGATCGCTGGAAAGACTCAATTTGTGGAGCGAACTGCGGATAAAAAGCGCTGAATTGGATGCCCGCTAGTTCCTGACAGTCAGAAACTAGCTTTAAAAACTGTCTGCCTGAGTTTGTACTGTAGCTCATAAACTCGAAACGGTGTATTCCAGGCTTTAACAGTGGCTCAATGTGTGAGACCTGATACTGTTTGTATTTTTCTGACCATGATACGGTTGCTGATAGTGTTGTGCTCTCAGGATTGAGGAAGGAATCAATACAATTGGACCAGCACACTTGTTTAGCCAAGGAGCAAGGAACACTAATGCTCTTCCCACCCAGATAGCTCTCCATCCATGCTTCATAGCCAAACTTTGTTGCTGTGAATTTACCAAGAGTTCCAGATAGTGACTTTGGAACTTCTGACCCCAGTAATTTCAGACGAAATCGATCTTTTCCTTTAACCAGTTGTACTTGAATTGGGATATCGGTTTCAAGCAGCCAAAGATATTTGCAAAAAGGGTCTGAGGGTTGAATTAAAATTTGCCATTGCTTGTGAGGCGATTTAAGAGTTATAAGTATCTTTTCGGCCTTTTCTTCCATTGACTCGATGCAAAGCGTTTGATCCAATGGCAATGACGCTGGAAGTAGGTCAACCGCTTTATAACCGTCTTGGCTTTTGACTCGAATGGCCATTACAGGCTCTTTTTTACCTTGAAACACTAGCTTTGATTTATTCAAAGTTTCGTTTGTCAGTTTTTCTTCAGCCTTTCTTGTTTGCCCATTTTTTGTGGTAAATCTCCAACAGAGAAAAGTTCCACTACTCCTAGGGTCCAAATAGGCATCATTCCCAATTAACATAATTCAATTTTTAGTCCCAAACTATTGATAGCTAAGAAGATATATAAACAAGGCCTTTTGAAAGTCACTTCCAAATTGAGCCAAAAAAATAATCGATTCATTTGAACTACTAATATGTATCTAGAGGTATCAACACAAACTCCGACATACGATGATGTATGTTGATAGACTCCAAGTGAAAATCAGTGCTATGAACTTTCTATGGTGCAATATGATATGAGAATTTGAACGAATTGATCACTCTAATACAATGTAAAATAACTCATTTTTTGGCTGTAATCACTAGGGTCTGTTGACCTTTTGAGCTGAGAGTTGCAGTAGATGGTGGTTTCGTGACGCAAGGTTGAGACTTGGGATTATAGTTGCCCACGCGGAAAATGCAGACAAAAGGAACCACAAACTTAGCCCGAAGGGGCACCTAAAAGCATTTTATTCTTTGCAAAAGGTACTCACAGTTTTGTTCCAGATTGATCTGCACTAGTGTTGCTAGGTACACGACGAAGCGACATATTTGCCCCGAAATTTGTTTCAGCGCATTCGCTCTAACGGCAGTCTAGCTGATTTTGCTATACTGCAACTAATCTAAATCTCCTGCCAGGTTGTATGCGATGAGCAAGAAAAAGTTGACCGAAACAAAGCCAGATTGGATATCTTTCGCCGACGACGTCGAACGGGTTACTGATGATTTCATGGCTGACCGAAATGAGGCTTTTGATGAGGCTGGTTCAAATTTGGTGAATCGACATACCTTCATTTCAGAACTCATGTCAGCTCTAGATAGTCTTCCTGACGGGGATATTGAGCTTTGCGATTTAGCAAATGAAATTGGTCGAGTCATTGCTAATTTGAACTCACCAAATAAGGCACTCTTACGTGAAGTAATTTATGGTGTTGAACATGGTTTTGACATGATTAGCAAAGAAAGGGGAACTTCGAATGAGTAAGCTTGATGAATGGGTCGACAACAATATGACATTAACCAGTATCATCATAATGGTTGTGGGCTTAACACTTGGATACATCCTTTTCTAGTATCAATTACTAAGGTTTCGAGGAAAACCTCAGTTGTTGCATTTTTTGCAATAACTCCAATCTTCTAATTGTGCACAGCCTGTTGCACAAATCAGTCAGAATCAAAGATGCCCCTTTCCTTTCTAGTACGCTAAACCTCACTAATCACAGTGAGGTGATTCGTCCGACTTTTTCTTATCTGTGTAATGTCTTGGGGGTAGCTATAGCCAATGGAATAACGCAATATATTCCATTGGGCTAATGTTTGGGAAGAATTGATGCTAGTTAAAACCCTCAGTGCTTCGCACTTTGTCGCAGACACTAACCTCGTCGAGTTAGAGCATGGACTTTTAAACTCAATTACGTAGCACTCGAAACTAGATAGAATACAGAAGACTTATTAACACGGATTTAGAAACGATGGGAAGCTACGTATACGACTACTTAAATGATTCATTGCTACTCGATAGTACACTCGTAACTAGGTTTTACAGTGGTTTGTCAGACGCTGTACTAGAACAGGAACTTATCAAGTATCGTGAGTACTGCTTAAAGGTGCTGCCTGCAATACGTGATGCAGTGAAATCTAACGGTGTGGTTAGTTGCTTGGCAACTGATACCCTGTCTCATACTTCTCATCTAAAACAGGCTGCACTGTATCTCGAAGAAGCTGTAGTTGCAGATCCAGTATTTGAACTAACGGACTTTAGAACCCAAGCTACAGAAGCCCTGACATCATTTATGGGCATGGCGTCAACCCCAAAAGTAGACCGCCAAAAACTGGCTAAAGCAGCGGTTCGACTGATTGAATTGCGTCCGTTAGTATCAGGTGGTTACGTCAAACTGTACCCGGTTACTTTTGAACTTGAAAAGGGTGCTGAAGTACCACTGCTCTACTCAGATGTTGGATTTGAAGATTGCTTACCTCCAAACATCTTAGAACAGTACAAAGCTAGTGCAGATGTTCGAAGTGTTCAAAACGATAATGGACGAATGCTCGTAATGCGAGATCTGTATCCATGTAGAAACATCAGCATTCATTTTCAAGGTATGGAAAGTGGCTTCGCTATGGGTTATGTATTAAACCCAACAAAATTTGAACCGACTGATAAAGAAAACGTATTCACCATCATTCAAAAGAAGTCCTCTGTGCCACCCAGTAAACCTGATTTTGATGCTTGGGTAAATCAATCTGTAAATCAAACCGCACGAAATCACTTCATTGAACTAAGTAAACGCATAGCGTTATCTGAATACCTTGGCTGCATGTTTGGTACGGAACATCCATTCGAAAGCAATCTGCTTAACATGAATGTCGGTAGTGCGGATATTCAAGCCAATACATTAAATTGTGCGCTACAGATGGACGTGCCATTCTTGGAGCAAGTGTCCTCTGCTGATTTGATGTCTATCCGAAACAACGATGGTGAAGCATTCCAGTCATTCCGTGCTGAATTAGAAAAAGGGCTGCGTGAAGCAAGGCATGAAGCTAACCTTAGTCGTGTGAAAGCAATTATCGAAGATACTCAGCATGAACTATTCGAAGTACAGATGCGCCAGATCGCACCTCAAATTAAGCACATCCAAAACACCCATCTTGCTGAAGCAGTAATTGCCGTAGCGGGTTTAGGTCTTAGTGTCGTGACTGGCGGGGCAAGTTTGATTGCTACTGGCATAGCAGGGCTTAGTGGAATAAAATCACATAGCGACTACAAATCAAAACTCACTGCTAATCCAAGTCATTTCTTGTGGAATGTAAAACAAAAAGAAAAAAAGTAATTGGATTGGTTCGTTATTCGATAGAAAGCCCGCTGTATGTAGACTATTTGTTATGGGATTGCTTACTTGGCCTTGTAGGGGCGACTTCGCTCTCTCTATTGCTATCGAACCTAACAGTGGCTCTTTTCCTTTTTCCATAGCTGTCGTAATTCATTAATAACTGATTTAGCAAATGTGCTAACAAGCTTTTGTCCAAATATGGCTTATAAAATGCGCCCCCCCCCCCCACAGCAATTGCCATTAAAGAAGTTCGCTCATTTCTGGCACACTGTCAGCTTGAGCTAGCAAGTTGTCACATTCTGTATGAATGAGTGATACACATAGTTCTATATGTTCACGCTCTCCATCATCGATTCCTTGAGCTTCGGTAAGTCCAATCGTTTCCTTCAAGGCATTCTTTATAGCACCAACGGTTGCTACAATTATAGAAGCCATTTTGGTTCCTGAATAGCCGAGCAAAGCGGCAAACTCAGCTAGATCATAGCTGGTAATAGGGCATTGGAAGTTACCTTTTGGAGGATTTTGAAAGTCTTCGCTTTCCCAATCTCCAATCGACATTGCAAAATATTGAGGGATACTGGCGGCACGACCCTCATCAGGAGACAATTTACCGCTTCGTGAGTTGCGTTTTGCTCCCTCTTGAGCGATGGCTTCTATGTTTACTAAATCATAAAAAGGGGTCAGTTCCAGGCCTTTAGGGGTGACGAAGAAGCTAATATTTTTACCGTGGGCATCGTAGTTTAGCGTTACTAGATTAAAGAGCATCCATTGGGTGAGCTTTAGGCTAGTGATGACCGTGTCTATGGTTTTGACGCACAGTAGGCGTGGGAAAGAAACGCCATCACGCATATATACGCCATCGCCTTCATCCCCATTCTGACGCTCGTATTTGTAACCTGGAGGTAAGTCAGTTGCCTGACAGCCATCAATCACATGTTTTCGTTGAACGACATCACGAGTCGCGATATAGGCACGATAGAACCGCTCTATGACCAGTGCTCTAGTCTTCCCAATACGGGTTAACTCAACATTAGCGACGTCCAAACCTGCTAGCTTAGCTAATGTCATGCAAAAGAACTCATTAACAGCAATACACGGTGCTTTACCGCTTTCAAACTTCAGAATGTAGTTCGAACTTAATTTTCCTTCACCAACCCCCCATTCCTCACGGCGCTTAAGTAAGTTTAACTTGTTTTGCACACCGGCAACCGAAAGGCGAACCTTGCCGTCCCAATAAACTAATGGGGCTAAATTTCGCTCTAGTCGTTCTATTAGTTCATTATCAGGGACAGCTCTAAAGCTGGTTTTCTCAGGTTCTGAGTTTGGGACTCGAAAAGATAATGCGCCAGATGTTTCCGCACCAAGCTTACGAATCAGCCCAAACGTATTGCTTTTGGAGATAGTGGTGTTTTTTATCATCTCCTCAAAGGCTTCTCCTTCAGGAAGTAGATTTCTGAGATAGTTCTCGATACTTCGTGGCGAAGCCTGATCATCAAAAGTGATGTGTGGAGAAATCGGAAAACCAGTGTGTTTCCATTCATCTTCATAGATGAACGTGAACTCTGTTTCTGTTCCGACAGGAAGAATCAAACGACCAATTTTGGTATTCGTGCCGATAAACATGTCTAACTGTTGCAATTTACTCATACCAACCATCCTCATTGCTTATGACGCTGTTTTCATCTTGGGAGGTTATTTGGTTATGTGGACGAACAAATAGGTTTATGTCGATAAGGCGTAACGACAGCCCTAAGATATCCATGAGCACGAGTACATTGGCAAAGGTGACACTGGTATCGCCTTTTTCAATCTTCATGATTGTCCTACGAGATAAATTGGCTGTTGAAGCGAGATCATCAATACGCCAGCCTCTATCGGTGCGTTTAGAGCGAATGGCGCTCCCCAGCGTTTCCATACTGAACTCGGTATTCAAATCAGGCATAGGTTGTGCCTTTACCATCTTACCTTTTTTCATAAGTGCCTTTTAATGTACTTTTGTCACTATTGGGGTCGTCTTAACATATAAGTTCACTATAAGTCACTTTTGTGATGCTTGTATAAGAAATTATTTAAAAGTGCAATTTAAGTAACTTATGTTTAGTTTGCTAGTTGCATGTTCGTTCCAATCAGTGGCAATCTGTTTTTGCTAAACTAGAGTAAGCGTGTCATAAAATCACCATGTGAATAGAATAAGGTTCTAAGCAGCAATGAAAGTTAAAATTGAGAAGACCTGTGATGGTGAAGCTTTCTTCAACATTCCAGAAATACTGCAAGAAGAATTACAATGGGAAGAAGGCGATCAAATCGAATGGCTCGACAATAACGATGGCTCATGGACTTTACGCAAAGTTGAACTTGAGGATGATACCCAGTCGAAGTCTATAGAGTACATTCTTTCACAACATCCTACTTTAAAAGAGCAAATGGAGGATGTGTTTGAGGACTATGGTTTGAGAGCAGAATGGTTAACTTCCGCAATTCCAGCGCTATCTGGTCTAACTCCGCTAGAAGTTGTGCTTAAAGGTGATTTAAAACGCGTTTTAGATGCACTAAATCGTATCAAGTATGGTGATTTTTCTTGAGATGCTTTTATCTCATAAAATCAGGTTGATATGTTGAGTCATTGGCTATCTCTTTCCGGATGAAGCCTACTTTGCGAGGCAGAGATAGGCTACATTGACTGGAACTAACACGCTTGTACCCAATCATAGTGCGTCTAAGGACCGATGTCGCAGAACCAAACAGACCAACTTTCCCTGCTATGTCAGAAAAGTGGCTTTGTGACCATCGGTAGACTTCCATTTAAGCCGTATATCCGTACTTCAACTTATTGATCTCTTCTGTCACCAGAATGATACCGGTTTTTGTGTCACAGAGTGAAAGTAGTGTTTCGTTTTCAAACACCAAACTGGGTTTATTTAACCAGCGTAATGTCGCATCATGATCACCAAAATACTCATCTGCTTCTTTGACCATATCTGCAAGCATAAGAGCATGTTCACTGGCAGTTGGGCTTAGCGTTGCGTTCGGCTCTTTCATTTTTCGCTGGAGAGTACGCAGATTAACGCCAATAATTTTCGCGTAATCTGTCTTAGTCAGATCAAGAGTTAACATTCCTCTATCCAGCATTTCAACAGGAAGCCCTTGACGAATAATTTTTAGACTATCGATTACGCTCTGAGCTTTGCGCTTGTCACCTCCAAGCATTTCATAAGCAGCACTGAACATTAAGGTACCTCCGAATCTAACTACACTTACACAATAAGCGTAATTAGATTATTTTAACATGGAAATGTGTCGAGGCTTGCTAGTTGCCTACATACTCTTTCCAATTAGTGGCAAGCTGGTTTTGCTCCACTAGAACTAATCCAAGTATCGTATTGCTGTATATGTTATAAACGAAAATGGTTCATGGATAACAGTTACAACTGATGAATTGATAGGGTTGTTAGCTAGCACGAGCTAGCGCGTCGGCACAACAGATGAGAGAACTAGGATGTTGTTTCTAAGTATAATATTCGCATTGAGTTTAGCTATTGGTGCTTTTACTCTCTATTCGGAAAACGTTCACATTTGGCTCTCGAAACATATGGATGAATATGAAAAAGAGCTAGAGAAAAACAATCCAGAAGAGCTAAAAAAGCTGAAGAAAAAATACCAGCGTTAACAACCAATCACCTGATTCAACCGTAAATTTTATTAAATTTTCGGTTAATCTTATCGCCATTCATGCTAGTTTTCTGGGAAATTCAGATTCAACCGTAAATGAGGTTAAATTTACGGTTATTACTCCTACCTACTAACTCATTTTTTGGGGAATACAAAACTCGGTCAAGGTTTAGTGTTTAGGAACAATAAAGTTTGTACAATAAACAAAAATGGAATAATAAAGTTTGTACACTCTACCGTTCACGATGCCAAGCTCATTCTCTATCATCCCCTAGCCTAACTTGATGTTCTGATATTTTCAGCTTTTCAGAGGGATTAACCATCACATTCAATGCACCCCATACAGAACTACCAAGAACCCCAATCGGTCGCTGCTGCATCACCATTCTTGATAGCGTATAACTATTCTCACAAAGGTATTGAAGTGAAATTTTTTGAGGATCAACCAAACGAAGTTCTTTAATACCTTTCAGGTGACAAGATTTATGTTTACATGTTTCACAACTTTCCCCTTTCTTTTTAGCAAAAACTTCTTTCAACCGCCCCTGCTTCCTTGGCCCAAGATCTAACCAAACTAAAGTTACATTCTCAGCAAAAAATTCGTTTAGCTTTTCAGTTTCAAACGAAGAACATAGCAAATACACACCAGCAAATCTCTCCGATAATCAAACTCGTACATCTCCCGAAACTTATTAAGGTATTGGCTGGAAACTTTCTCAGCAAAACTTTTAAGCTGTCGGTCTTTAAAACCATGACAGTTTTTCCAAATCCACTCTGCAAAATCTTTCATAAGGCAACCTGGAGCAAATTTTATTGGAAAAAAATACTGGCCTCTTGTGTCCCAAGTATCATGAATTCTAGAGCTTGTAGACGTTGACTGGACTCCTTTAGCCTTTATAGGGTACTTGAACCCCTTCCCTTTAAGAAGTTTCTTTACTATCTTTAATGACTTACTGAAGCCCAGTTCAGGGAGCCTTTCTAAAGGTTGATTATGTATTAAGCATTGTTCAGAAGCGCTCCAGAAATGACGAAAGTAACCATAACCAACCTTCTTAATTCCTTCTTCGATACAGAACTGGCAATATCTTATATCAAGATTTGAGATAGCCCTCATTCTTGCTTTGCGACCACTAAAGAACGTTCGCTTTATTTGTGACGTATAATTGACAGGGTTATCAAAGAGTAAATTACCCTGACCGTTTACAGATAATTCCACGTCAATAATTTCTAGCAATACATGATCAGGGTACCTGTAAAAAATATGCTCATACTCCTTATGAATAAAGGGACTATTTATCCAACATCCTGAATTACCGATAATTCCTATTGGTTTAGCACTTGGATCATAAGCCCACAATGATCTCAACAACGTACTATGAAGAGATCCATCATGGGGAGCCTGATCTCTCAACAACTGAATAAACTCTGGGCTGCTACTCACTTAAATACCACTCTGCCATTCCATCCAAACGATCTCTACTTCTTTCCAGTGCGACATCACACTGGTTAACAAACGCAGAACCTATCAGTAGTTCTACAATATGACAAAGTCCATGGAGTATCACGTAGTCAAATACACCCTTCCGGTGATTTAGCCAAGCGTGGAGAGCATCAAATTACCCTTAGTTAAACAACTTCCCCGCGGCTGGCTAATAAGCAGAACACAATAACCCAGCTCCCTTTGAACTAACTTGTTTAGGGTAACAGCGCCAACAACCAATCATGGAAAATATGCTCTGAGTGTACGATATACCAACCCCGAGACAGGAGCCTTACTTAATTCTTGTTAAAACAACTCGTTGTGACCAATAACTTCCGTTGCCCATCTTAACGCTAGCAATGGCATCACGATCTTCAACCACGTTCAGCACATAACGTCTATCAATGACAAAGAATATTTGAGTTGTCACCGATTTAGCGAAACACATATTTCGTATCTAAGCTGTTGATGAAAGCAAAAACAGTTTGGCAGGGTAAGTACACCAAAATAACTGGATTAAAGCGATTGTTAGACATGCTCCTCAAACGGCAACTATTGGTATGGAGACGTGAGGTTCGGCCCTTTACTGGGCAGAGTAGTGGCTATACTAGGCTATGAAGTAAAGCAAGTTTCTGCTCAGTCTGTTAAATCGTATGACAAAACATAAAATTTCTTCAGCTGCTACACTATTAATTTTCAATCGAGTGGGAACGATGCCATTCAGAACGAAGTACACCATACTTTACTGAGTCATAATAAATGCCTTGAAAATATCTTACGCTTCTTAAGCATGCTTCTTGTTTAAAACCTAACTTTGAAGCACAAGACATCATGCGTGGGTTGCCTGACCAAGTCGTAAGGCCCACTCGCTCAATTTTGTAATTCGCAAACAAAAAAGTAACCCACTGTGCAAGCGCCCGCGAAGCTATGCCTCTCCCCCAGTAGCGTGAATCGTAAATAGACACACCAGCTTCTAGCCACCGAGTTTCTTCGCACTCCCAATAGCACCCCACCGTCCCTACTGGTTTCCCTTTGTAAGTAATAACCTGCATATCCTTGCCCTCAATTAAGCGTACAAAGGCGCTATCTTTGTACGCTTCTAGCGTGGGCGGAGAATATGGAAAATAAGGCCCATCATATAGGGTCCACTCTGTATGCTTAGTCTGCAACTCGTAAAGACATACTAAATCATCAAGAACAGCTGGCCTGATGAGCACTCTAGCAGGGAATTGATTCATCATTGTATCCACAGTTTTTACTGTCCGTCAGTATTCTCAATTTGAATAATTTAAACTAAAAAGCAAACAAGCTATAGGAATAGGACAATGTCCCAATCCCGTGCTGAAAATCGACATCACTTGAATGCACGGTGGGTGTTAACGCACTGATAGAAAACATATGACGCCCGTACTTCGCATCAAAACGGAAACCTGTAAACCATGCGAACCCTTCTTCATCAATGTTTTTAATCTGCCCCAATTCAGGGCTACTTGGGTTTGTAACCTGATAATCTCCCTTAAGTTTGATATAACCCAACCCTAAAGATATTCCAGACTTAAACTCCCAGCCACCAAGGTTAGGGAACCGGTAGAAGAGCATTGGACTAGAAGAAACCGTCCAACCTCGTACTGACGTACCTAGATCAAGCTCCGTTCCCCAATTGGCAATTTCCTGTTCGCTAATCTTAAAATAATTCAGTGAGTTTTCTATGGTATACCCCCAAGTGTTACTGCCGAAAAGATATACAGGCTCGGATGTGAGAGACACTTTAGGGAAAAACTGTACGCCCTCAGCCATCTCTGCCGCCTTAGCACCTGAGGCATCCTTAATTTCTACTGAGTTTTCAAAGATGTTAACCCCAAGATCAAGAGTAGCACTGTGAACCAATATAGGTGAGAACCAAGTAAGGCACCAGAATAAACGTATTACTTTTTTCATTAAAAAACCTCCGGTATCGTATTTTTAATAACGATGATACCAATGTCTGAATGTGGGTTTATCGACACGTTAGTCTCCATAGAAGGTGATCTATTAGAATTACCTTTATGCAGGATGCGCAAGTTACAATACCGTCATGACTTATGGCGTTAAGCCGTATCCTACATCCGCTATTGGATCGGGTGAGTATAAGTAGGAAGCCTAGGCATTAAATACTTGATACGCCTTTGCGCGACCAACATTAAGGCCGCTCTTAACTCGAACAGCGAACAACCTCTAGCGCATTCTGTTTGCATTGACTCCACCAAAGGCTGAGCTTACCATTATTTTGAGGAAAAACTAGTACTTGAAGTTTGCAACAAGCCCTTGCAAATGACTTCCCATCTGGGAGAGTTCTTCACTGGCTGCAGAGGTTTGGTTTGCACCATCTGCTGTGATCCCTGACATATCACTGATAGAGATAATATGATTGTTAATTTCCTTCGATACGGATGCTTGATGTTCGGCGGATCGCGCGATCTGCTCACTCATCTGATTGATTTTTTCTACCGCACTCGCGATAGTCTTAAGGGCTTGCCCAGACTGAGCCGCGTATTCAACCGCTGATTGAGTTTGAGAGAGACTTTCACTCATGACTGTGACCGCCTCTCTTGCACCAGATTGCAGTTTCTCGATCATCGTATTAATTTCTTCCGTGGACTTCTGTGTTCGGCTGGCAAGGGTTCGAACCTCATCTGCTACCACCGCAAAGCCACGCCCTTGTTCACCAGCGCGAGCTGCCTCAATGGCAGCATTGAGCGCAAGCAAGTTAGTTTGCTCAGCGATGCCCTTTATAACATCCAAAACGGTATTGATTTCATTACTACGCTGTTCGACTTCATTAATGGTTTGAGCGGAAGCTTCTACCTGATTTGCCAGTTTGTTGATCTCTTCCATAGTCTGTAGAACAACTCTACCCCCCTCACTGGTTTGTGTGCTCGCTTCGTGGGAGGCGTTTGAAGTATCGGCAATATTGCTTGAGACATCTTGAACTGTCGCCATCATTTCTTTCATAGCGGCTGAAACTTGTTCCGTTAAGTGACTCTGTTCTTCAATGGTTAACCCCGTTTGGTGGGTGATAGATGAAAGCTCTTCTCCTGCGGAAGCCACTCGGTTTATCGTGTCAACCACACTACCAATCAGTGCTCTTTGCGAAGCAATACTGGTATTAAGACTAGAAGCCATCTGCCCAATTTCGTCATCCGATTGATAGTTGACCTGATGAGTTAAATCCCCCTTGTCGAGCTGCTCCAGAACGTCTCGCATAGCATAAACAGGACGTGTAACACTACGAACAAGGTACCAACCAGCTAAGCTCGCCAATAGCATACTTGATATGATAATAGTAAGTGTTGAGCGAAACATGCTGTCGTAGGCTAATTGAGCATTATTATGGCGCTTAGCCGCTCTTTCTACTTGATAATCTGCCAACTGATTGACCGCTTCTCGTGCTTCTCGAAATGCCGTTTGGGCTTCACCATAAAACACCGCTTCAGAAGCTTGTAAGTTTCCTTGACGGCTCAGCGGAAGGATTTTTTGATCCAACAAATTGAAGTAAAGGGTTACGTTTGTTTTATAAGTATTTAAAAACTCGGATTCAGCGCTGCTTAACCGTGACTCACTGTAATTAGACTCATTTTTGTCCAGTCGCGCTTTTTGTTCCTTGATTTTTTCTTCATGAAACTCCTGTCGTTCGGTTTCTCTTAAGTGGCGACCAGCTCGATCTCGAATTCTGTACAGTGAAGACTTCATGTCTTCTACGGTTTCCAAGGGGACGAGCTCCTGTGTATAAAGGTTATTTACGCGTTGGTTGATAGCATTAGCTTCAAACAATCCTAGGAGTCCTAGTGAAAGCAACATAACAACCATAATCGCCAATACACTGTAGAGCTTGGTGGCAATTGCCCAGTTTTTGAATGATTTCATTAGCCTATCTCTTATCCTATTAACACTTTCAGTTCAACCTGAGCAAAAAAAGACTCGCAGTAAGTACGGCACCACTTCAAAGCCTACAACTTAGTCCAATCATTTTTACAGCGTATATTGAACGCTAATCACTCATTGTGGCCTATGAGTACCAAGATTATCTTTCCCTAACGTGCTCTATTTGACACTAATGCAAGCTAGATATTAGCGGTTAGCAATTCTAACCATACGCCCACCTGGTTTCTTGAGGCTATTTTCTTACACTCAGAGCGTTTGTATTTCGAACTATTTGCCTTTAGTGGGTGAGTTGGGTTCTGTATGAACAAATTAGCAATATCCCGCTTGAGTAATTAAAAATCCCCTCTTATGTTTAGAGCTTTGATGTTCTAAAGGGATGCTAATCTCTTATCGTTTCATTATACTGCAAGGCATTGCGGAACTGGCAGAACAACACAACCTAGTGGCGGTTCACCCACCTTTTTGAATCATATCTATAAACATAACAACGATTACTTAGGCTTGACTGCCTCCTGTATGTAGGAACAGTACATTACTGCCTGCCCTTATTCTCCCTCTTTGACCGCGGTCGATAAGGCCTACCATTGCTTTACCAGAATTGTATACATAACATCCATCAATAGTCCTTATAGCTTGGCGCACAACATCTACGACAGTGATGTTGTGGTATAATGAATTTGTTCGCCTGATTAAGAGATGATGTATGCTCATCTCGATACTACAACAGGTCACATTATGACTAAGCGTGAAAGGCGTACTTTTAACCCAGAATTTAAGCCTGTATGCGCTAAACTAATACTTGTTCAGGCACGTACCTACAAAAAACCTGCGAAGCAATGGGGACACGTTAGAAAGATTTGCGAGGCAGCTCAAAGCTGGAAGAACAGACAAGGCACCAAGGACATCACCATTAACTCCAGAGCAAAGAGGAATCCGCGCTCTTAAAACGTTATATAGCGAGAGAGCTATTCCCGCTAATGCTGAAAGATATAGCGAGTCTGTCTTGACGTAGGAGCGTCACTGTCCTTTGGAGCGAGTGTTCGGGCTGAATGGGTACCAAAGCATGATTATAGACGTTCTACAGAGGCGTACCAAGCAGTAACGAATTATCTGGTTGGCTATTACAACCAGCACGTCCACATCAATATATGATTGTGGATTAACACCACATGAATCAGAATGACAGTTCTGGTTTCCTCATAAAACCGTGGCCTGTTTTACTTGACCACATTTTCATTACTCCTGTAAATAGGCTAACTTTCTTTTAGGGGTGTCGAGGAGGTACATCGATACGTGATGGGTTGTGAGTTAGTGGCGGAGTAGATTATGAATATCCGAAACTTGAGTATCGTCAAGAAAATAGGGGTCAGTTTTTTCGTTGTGTTTGTCATCTTTGGTATCGTCTCCGCGCTGCTACTCATTAAGCTGTCCGAGCTTAATCATCATATTGATGAGTTGACACATAAAAGCTTACCTTCCGTCTCCTACCTCAAGGGGATTCAAGTCGACGTGACGGAGCTGCGTAAAGATGAATTCGGACTGCTCTCCAATCTCGCCAATGGCAATAACCCTACTGTCAGTGGCTGGCTCAAAGGGATAGACAAGTGGCGCTCAGAGGTTCAACGAGAAATTCGCCTCTATGAGTCTTTGGAGTTAAAACCTGAAGAAACACAACGTTTCTCCGCTTTTAAAGCTGCTTGGAGCCAATATATCGAAGAAACAAAACCCTATAACACCTTGTTGACCAATGGTGATTTAGCCGGAGCGAATAAGGTGATAGCAGACAGTTATCCTGCTTACGCGAAAGCGCTTAAAAGCTTAGATGATGCTTTGGAGCTCAATGACCATTTAGTCGGTAGTATTGCCAAAGAAGTCGAGAGTGATGCTCAATCTGTCGGTGTCACAGTCGGCACTGGCACACTTGTCATGGTGGCTGTCATGCTGCTTGCCGCAATAACCTTGGCTCGATTAATATGCCAGCCACTTCAATACGCGCTGGAGTTTAGCAGAAGGGTGGCCAAGGGACATTTAAACAACCATATTGAGGAGCAACTCCTGACAAAGGATGAGCTTGGTTTGTTGCTCAAAGAGCTTATTACCATGCAGACGAATTTGCACTCATTAGTGTCAGATATAGGCAACTCGACACATCAATTAAGTACAGCGGTTGAGGAGGTCAACGCTATCTCTTCGCAAACCGCAGAGGGTATGCAAAATCAACAAATGGAGCTGAGCTCTGTGGCTTCAGCGATGACTGAAATGCAGGCTGCTGTTGGGGAAGTGGCACAAAATACTGAGGTGGGGGCCACTTCTGCCAACTCTGCTACTGATGTTGCCAAGCAAGGCACGGTTATGCTTCAAGACACCATTAAAATTATTGAACAGGTTTCAACCACGGTTGAACAGTCTGATGAGTTGGCACAAGAGCTGGAGGAGAGCTCAAACAATATTAATGTGTTCATTGATGTCATCCAAGGGATTGCTGAGCAAACTAACTTATTGGCTTTGAACGCAGCGATAGAAGCCGCTCGTGCAGGCGAGCAAGGTCGAGGGTTCGCCGTCGTTGCCGATGAGGTGCGCTCTTTGGCGCAGCGGACACAGGATGCCACCTCACAAATTGTGGACATCATTGGTCAACTTCAAGACAAAACAAGCAAAATGGGCGAATCAAGCCGAGAGTGCCAATCCAGTATTCACTTATGCGTGAAACAAGTGAATGAGGCTGGTCTACAGTTGGGTAACATCGAAAGCTCTGTTGACAGTATTGCGCAAATGAGTACTCAAATTGCCACCGCCTGCAGTGAGCAAAACTCCGTGTCTGAAGAATTGAATCGCAGTGTAGAGCAGATTAACTCAGCCTCGATGAGTATGGCGGATGGCGCTTCGAAAACAGCATCTTGTTGTGACACTCTTATGAAGTTAACCCACAACCTTAAAGGTAGAGTGACGGCGTTTAAGTTGTAGAACGGGCCCTAAGGTACTACTCTCAGCGCACAGCTGCAAATACAGTCGACTTTGTCGCGAAAGAGATGTCATTTACTATCTGTCGCCTATCCAGTGTATTCAGGCAGAGGGGGGAATTCTTTGCTGAGAAAGTCCAGAAACACTCGTAATTTATGAGCTCAAATAAGCCTAACTCACTACACTTAAATGGCAAAGTGGAACGCTCACAGAAAACAGACAAAAATGAGTTCTACCCGATCATAGGTATCTATGTGGGGCTGGAAGTGCTGGTTCGGCTACTAGCTGAATGACAATACTACTACAACTGGGCACGACCTCACAGCCCGTTTAATGTGAGAAGTTTACTGAGATATCTGATCAAACTCCTTTGTTCGAAGAGGTATCTCAGTACTACCAGATCAAGAAAGAGCGGTTTCAAGTGCATAATTACAAGCTCGATCTTCAGCTAAGAAAATTGAAACCATCTCTATGAATCACACACTAGGTTAGGATTTCTCTGTATCAAATACAACCTTCAACGTCATCAACAACTTTTGATTTAAAATCTTCCTCAGTTGCTATTTTGCCTTTTTTAAGTAGCTTAGTTGTCACGATATCGTGGTTTGCATCTACAGGAAAGTTACGTGCGGCTCCATGCCATTGAGTGTTTCGAAAAGCATTCATTTCAGCATTTGCTACATCCCCACCACCAATGGCAACCATACGGTCTGATACATCCACCATAGCTTCCGAAGTTGGAGTCAGGGTAGTTGTACCTTCTATATAGCCACCCCAAGCTTCGTCCTGTACATAGAAAACTCTGTCTACGTGCTCAGAAAGAGGGACTTCCCATCTACTGGCTTCAGTTGACACAATACCTGTGGTTTCAAAGCCCATTTCTTTCGCTAGTTGATATACCTCCCCGATACCATCTGGAGTTCCTCCAATATTCACAATTACCTCTTCAGGATTAAGTCCCCGTAATTGCTCTGATGCAATACTTAGCATCTGAATCCTATTTTCGTATCCCGTACCAGAATAGCCAACAAAAGTTACTACCCATTTATCCTGTCCAGAAAACCAATCATTCACTTCTGCTACGGTTGCGGTTTGAGTTATAGTCGCTAAAGTCACTTGGCTCCACGTTAGACTAAGTAGAGCTAACATTGTTTGTTTTAACATCCTTATCATCCATATAGGTATTTATTGTAAAACACATTGATTTTCGAAATCTGTAGATTCTTCAAAATCTGTAGATTCTTCAAATCGAAGCTCCTCAAGCTCTTCTTCCAGTTCCGAGGACTCTCCTTCAACAAACGACAAATCCGCCCCCTCACTTTCACCTAATCCTTCAAGAAACCCATCAAACTCTTCGCCGAATAGTGACCCTGTAAACACATAATCTAGTAACGGCATTGTGATAAAAGTGAAGAGCACATCCGGCCAACTACCTTCACCAACACTAGTGTTTACTGGTGTTAAAAGTCGCTCAATTTCAGTTTTTTTGATATCTCTAATATCCTTTTCTTCTTGAGCTAGGCGTTCTAATGAACACGCTTTAAGTCCAGTTTCTGTGATGGTTTCAAATTGCGATGTAGAGTCTAATTGACAAAAGAACTGGAGAATGTCATTCGGTTCACTATAGCTTCGCTTGACGTATTCGTAAGCCGCATGATAAATGATAGAGTCCGCCTGTAGTGGGCGGTTTAAAGAAGGAATCCACTTTTGGCGATATTGGTCCATAGTTAGGAGCGCCGCTTGATAAAGCTTAAGGTAATTCTGACCATTTAAAGCGTAAAAACTCATTGCTTCACTGGTCCCTTCCAACTTTTCAATAGTTTGTAGTGCGCCGATAATGGTGCCAAAAATAACGATAGGTGCGTCATAGGTTGGCAACAAATAATAAGGCGATGCTATATAGTTAGCGCTATACTCCATATCACTGAACTTGCTAAGAGAAAATGTATCTAAATAAGGGACCTTTATTCCCTCAGGTAGAAGGTAGTGCCTCGATTCAATTTCTCTAAACCAGTCTGTTGCACCTACATATTCTGAAAGGTATTTCGCATGAACGTTTGTTGTAGTCGTGCTACTAGTGTAAAAACTAGGGTAATCAACGCTCATAAAAGCGGTGTCGCCAAGTAGTTGCATATAGTTATTGAGTGCGGTTATTTCTGAAGTAGAGAGAGCTTCTTCAACAACACTCTTACCAATGTTTTCCGTGGCGCTTAGGTTATTGGACTTTTGGTTCACTATATATGTCACGGATGCGTCGTACAGAATATTCGCGAAGTTAAGTATACTCTGGTAGTCAACCTCAGTCACCCAAGTAGTATCAGGTACTTTAACCACGGTAAACTTAGAATCGTCTAGGTTGTTGTCAATATTTCCGTAGTTGCGTGTATGTTGATGACACTCCCCATTTCCAGTGTAAGTCGGGAATGACATGTTAGAGCAGGCCTCTGCTTTAACATAACGCATGTTAGCTAGGTCGTTGTTGATATAATCTGGCAATCGAATCTTATTGAACGCTTCATAGTCGTCAATAGAAGCTGCCGTGGCTTCTTGGGACAGTGATTGCCAATCTTTTTGTTCCATTAAGGAGTGGTTGTATATCTTGTAAGTCTCCCCACTGCCGGTGTTCACAGAATAAGAAACAACCTCAGGGTAAGCGAACTTAGAGCCTTCAACTAAGCTTTCTTCCTTAATTTTGGAAAACAAACTGAGGATCTCTGAATAAGAGGAACCAATGTATACGGCTGCCTTATCTTCAAAATAGGATTTCAGCTGCGTGGTATCTGGCTTTAAATTAATTTTATACGCTAAGTTTTCTGGATAATCCTTAATCTCAAGTGGGGCGTGAAATTTTAAAAAGTCCTCAACTTCACCTTCCTGCATATCATCTAGAACAGCGTCCCCCGTAGACTGATAGCCGTTACTTGGACTATTTATGTCGTCACCATCTGCGATTCTTCTGAATCGTAATGCTGTTCCAAGCGTTTCAACAAAACCAACCGTGTGGTTACTAAATATTTTTAACGTCTTATTGTTAAGGGTTCCAATAGCCAACCCTGGGTAAAGCTGAGTGTCACGTTCTGCATCTTCTTGGGAACCAAAGTTGATCACAAAATGGCTTGGGGTATCTCCAATAGTGATATAGTCGCCCCAGAGAGATAGATAAGAAGAGGGGTTATTCGCCATTTTAAAAGCTACTTTATCATTTGGGCCATCGATAACCTCCAGAATGTATGTTGCATTCTCATCTGGGTACACGCCTTGATTCGTTTCATACATTGTTTTGTATTCACTACCTAGCTCTAGGTCCATTCTTAAGTAACTATTGAAATCCGCTGGCTGTATCTGGACTTTTTCACCATTCTTATAAGCATAGGGCCCAACTCTTACGTGGTGGATATCGGAAGACTCTTTCGCCTCCTCGCTATAAAGCACTAAACCGTTACCTTTACAGCCAGCTTGACCGTTCAACATTAAAAATGGTTTTGAGTCTAGGTGCTCTATTGAGGTCCAGTAATTACAATTTTGGTCTGTTTGGTTTTCTATTGAGGTGTAGACACCATTAACTCCAATTGAGAAAGCGTCAGTATTTGAGTTTGCGAAGGGTAAGTAGCCATCGCTCCATTGGTTAATACTCGATGTCAGAGAGCCTCTATCAACCTTAAACTCAGAGAAAAAATCGTCTTTAATTTCTATCCCTGCTGAATGTGCAATACCAGAAAACCCAATTGATGATATCAAAGGGATGATGAGTCGTTTCATTATTCTATATTCCTTTCAATACTTATTGCATTATTAAACTACCTGAATATTAATGAAGTAAATAATCTAAATATTAAAAAATAGAGACATGTAAGAAAAAAGATACATAAGTAACATTGAAAAATGAGTTTAAATATCAAACCATAGCACTTATTAAAGTTTAATTCGGATAGGGTTTGGAATAACTTTTTATGTCAACATTATATTATTGTTAAGGATTGAAAATGAAGAGAAGTCAAAAACGTAATAGGAGTATGTTTTTATTTCTATTTTTATTTTTTTCAACATCAACATTAGCTGAGCTTAAACCAGGGGCAGCTCTTGATGCTGTTCAAATAAGTAAATTTGGTAAAACAATCTCCCCATTGAAAGTGGAAGGCGTATTTAATGCCATGGATAATGGGTTGCGTTCGCGAGGAAGATTTGTATCATTTCGAACATCAGAAGAACTAAGTTCTAATTATGAAATAAGCATTTCCAATAATAAGCTACAATATCGAGGGGAAGTGTTAGATACGAGCGATACTAATGAATTTATGTATATTGTTGAAAATGACGGAAAGATGTATGGAGCAGCTGTTCCAAAAGGTAACTTTATTAATGGTAATGGAGTATTCCACACTTCCTTAGTCAACGAAGAGTGGCCTATATTTTCAGGTACAATGAAGGTACAAAATGGAAAGGTAACACGTTTAACTAATATTAGTGGGCACTTTAAACCAGAAGGTGAACGTATAGATATTTTTGCGGAATACTTACAGCGCGAAAAAGTGGTAAGCACTAGAGTTTTTAATAAATTTAAAACCAAGTATGTAACTTCTTCTGAGGAGGTTTTTAGAAGTGAGGCAGAAAGCTATCAAGATGTTGTCCAAGGATGCATGTGAAGAAGATGGACAAGTGGGTAAGGCAGCTTAAACAAGAGAGACAGGGTATTACCCCAAAGGCAGCACCTCTGACGCCAGAACAAATAGAGATCCGAGAGCTTAAAAAGCGGAGCGCCGAGCTGGAAGAGCACAACGAAGTCATAAAAAATGTATGGTCTGCTCC